>JAQSYS010000023.1 GCA_029256005.1 Sedimentibacter sp. | reverse complement strand
CGCCTTCATATCTTAAATTTCTTAAAGCCATAAATCCTCCTAAATTGTATCTGTATTAATATTAATACTTACTCTTATATTTTCAATATCTTTATCCATGTATACGCTTCTTAGAATTTTTTTAAGTTCATGCAATGCGTGGTTAGAAACCTTTATAAACAAGTTAATTCTATATTCGTCATTTATTTTGTAAATAGAATGAGGTATTGGTCGGTACAATAATAAACTTCTTTCCTTAACCATGTCTTTAACTAAATTTTTTAATTCATCATATTTTTCATTTGCAGTCTTATTGACAAGCTCTTCATTTCTTGATATTAGGCATATATTTATTATATTAATAAATGGCGGAAATGCAAATTCTTTTCTAAGTTTTAATTCTTCATTTACAAAAACTTCATAATTGTTTTGTTTAGCAGCATTAATAATGAAGTTTTCAGGCTCAAAGGTCTGCACAAACACATTTCCTTTTTTACTGCCCCTTCCAGCTCTGCCACTAACTTGTGTTATCAGTTGGAATGTTTTTTCGCTTGAATTAAAAAACGGTAGATTCAATATTGCATCAGCAGACAAAACTCCTACAGTTGTAACTTCAGGAAAATCAAATCCCTTTGCCAGCATTTGTGTACCTATCAAAATATCTATTTTACCATTCTTGAATTCATTATAAATATTTTCATATGAATCCTTGTCTGTCATGGAGTCAAAATCCATTCTCTCAATTTTAGCCTTAGAAAACAGTTGTTTAACAAGTCTTTCAACATGTTGTGTCCCTGCACTGAACTGTTCAATTTTATCACTTCCGCATTTAGGACAATTAACATACATTTTTGTTGTTCTTCCACAATAGTGGCATTTCAACATATTTCCCTTAATATGATAAGTCATTGAAACATCACAGCGTTCACAGCGCGCCACATGTCCGCATTTCTTGCAGGAAACAAATCCTGAATATCCTCTTTTATTCAAAAACAATATAACTTGCTCATTTTTACTGAGCGATGTCTTTATGCTTTCGTATAATTCCTCACTTATGATCGTATTATTACCTTTGTCAAGTTCATTGCTCATGTTTATTATTTTTACATCAGGCATCCGGTTATTGACACGTTTTTTTAATTCGATTTTTTCAATTTGGCCCTTCAATGCCATATAGTAGGTATTTATAGAAGGAGTTGCAGAGCCAAGAATTACCTTTCCATTTAATATGTGAGCCATTTTTATGGCAACCTCAGAAGTGTCATACTTGGGAGAAGTTGATGAAATATAGGTGTCTTCATGCTCTTCATCAATTACTATTACACCTAAATTTTTGATTGGAGCAAATATAGCAGAACGTGCTCCTATTACTACATCGACTTCATGGTTGTACACCTTGGTCCATTGTATGAATTTTTCCTTTTTTGAAAGCCTAGAATGAAATAGGGCAATTTTATTTCCAAATCTTTTTTGAAATCTGTCTATAGTCTGAGCTGTAAGAGAAATCTCCGGAACAAGCATTATTGATTGTTTATTATCTTTTATGTAATGCTCAATAATGTCCATGTATACTTCAGTCTTGCCGCTGCCTGTCACCCCATGAAGAAGAAATACTTTATTTTCAGACGAAATTATTGTATCCTTTGCTTGCTTTTGCTCTTCATTTAAGCAAAAGCCTTTCTCTGTACAAGATTGTTCTTCCTCATTATAAAGAATGAATTCTTCATTTAAAATTTCTTTTTTTATTAAATTATTTATAATTGCAGTGGATACATTTAAAGTTTCAGACAATTGCTTTATGCTTGTTTTTTTGAATTCCTTTAAGTAATTAATTACCTTAAGTTGTTTTTCAGTATTGTTAATGACATATTCTTCTGATGCTTTGTCACTATTCAAGGAAACATATTTCTCATATGCACTTTTGCCTTTTATGCCTTCCTTGCTAGTTATTTCTATTAACTCTTTTTCCTTTAAACTATCGAGAATTGAGAAAATATCTGAGTTACTATATAATTTCTTTAATTTTATAAGTTCTATCTGTCCTTCTTTTAGTATGTTATAAAGTTCATATTCTTTTTCATTTAAGTTAACTTCAGCAAATTCAGATACAATAGCTTTGATTTTGATATTGTGCTCATACTTTATCATAGATGGAATCATAAGCCTTATGACATCAGAATACTTGCAAATATATCTCTCCCTCATCCAAAAAGCAAGTTTAATCATCCCTTCGCTGACAACTGGCATGTCGTCAAGTATTTCCAAAATTGGTTTGATTTTGCTTTCTTGCAAATTGCATGAGGTTTCCACAGATACAACAAGTGCATCAATCATGTGCTTGTTTCTTCCAAAGTTAACCTTCACTCTTTTCCCTGGTTGAATTCTATCTTCAAATTCCCTTGGAACACCATATGAAAAAGTCTGGTCAGTACTCTTAGAATTATTGTTTAATATTACCTGTACAAAATAGTTATACATAGATGCTCCTAAATTAAATAATCAGTCGCTAGACTGATTATAAATTATTCGTTAGATTGATCTTCCGTATGTACTGTATCTTCCGAATCAGCTTGTAGTTCATCACTTACTACAGATTCCTCAAGATTTTTTTTGTATTGATCATAATCATATATCGGTTGATACTTGCCTTCGTAAAATTCTTCAATCGCAATTGCCACAGGCTTTATTGTTGGAGTTCTTATCAAAATATCCGAACCGTCAATAATTTGTCTGGCTCTTCTTGAAATTATTGTTACTAGTGAATATCTGCTGTCGACCATTTGTATTAATTCATCAATTGATATTTTCTTCATATTATACCTCTCTGATTTTGTTTATAATTGCTTTTTTCCTGATAGCTCTATTTTTTTCTGCATTTATTATACATTGAATTTTTTGAACTGCAGTTTCTACTTGATCATTTAGTACTACGTAATCATATTCAAAAGCATAGTCCAATTCATCATATGCACATTGCATTCTTTTCAGAATAACTTCTTTTGTATCAGTTCCTCTACCCTCTATTCTGTTTTGTAGTTCGTTAAGTGAAGGAGGAAGAATAAAAATAAATACTCCTATCGGATAATTCTTTTTAACCTGCAATGCGCCTTGTATATCTATTTCCAGTATAATATCATTTCCATCTTCAAGCTGTTTAAACACTTCTTTTTTCGGAGTTCCGTAGTAATTTCCATAAACACAAGCATATTCAAGGAATTCATCATTGTTTATTTTTTTTATAAATTCATCTTCATTTATAAAAAAATAACTCTCGCCCTCCACTTCACCTTCTCTTGGTTTTCTAGTGGTAGCAGATACTGAAACCTTTAAATCCTTCATCTCACTTTTAAGCCGCTTGCATAAGGTACCCTTGCCTGCGCCAGAAGGACCTGAAATTACCACCAATAATCCGTTGTCCATACATGCACCTCATTATTTTATGTTATGGTTGTTGTTGTCAAATCTTTGTGCCATAGTATCAGGCTGTATTGCTGATAATATTACATATTCGCAGTCTGTTATAATTACTGCTCTTGTCTTTCTTCCGTATGTTGCATCAATAAGCTTTCCCTTTTCTCTTGTTTCTTGTATTACACGTTTGATAGGTGCTGATTCAGGACTTACAATTGCTATAATTCTGTTAGATAAAGCTATATTTCCAAAACCTATGTTTATAGTATTGTTTGCCATTTTGTTTCTCCTATTCTATGTTTTGAATTTGTTCTCTTATTTTCTCAAGTAAATTCTTTACTTCAATAACTATTTGAATAATTTCAAGTTTTCCTATTTTAGAACCAATAGTATTTATTTCTCTATTAGATTCCTGAATAATAAAATCTAATTTTCTTCCAACAGGTCCGCCTTCTCCTAAAACTGAACTAAGTTGGGACATGTGTGATTTAAATCTTACTATTTCTTCATTAATATCGCTTTTGTCAGCGTATATAACTATTTCATTATACAATCTACTTTCATCCAATTCATGAATGCTTCCAAGAAGTTCTTTGATTCTTGTTTCAAATTTTACTTTGTAGTCAGAAACTATTGTTTCTGAATTCTTTTCTATTTCATCCATTAACTCTTGAATCTTATCCATGCTTGACCTAATATCAACTACAAGCTGTTCACCTTCTAAGGCTCTCATTTTAATGAGGTTTTCAACTGCATTATTCATAGCAGCTTCAACACATATACGAAGCTCTTCTTCGTCTTCAGTATCTTCCTTAGAAACAAGTACATCCTGAAACTTAATTATAGTGTCAAGCGAAACATTGCTGCTAATCTCCAATTCTTTTTTTACTTCATCAATGGCAGTCTTATATTGTTTTGCCAAACATAAATTAGGAACAATTACTGTATCAGATTCACTTAAATAATCAATATTGATATATACATCTATTCTACCCCTTTGAACGCCGTTTTTCAAGATTTTTCTGATATTATCTTCGAAAAAGCGCAAATGTCTTGGTGTTTTGATATTTATATCACAATATCTGTTATTGATTGTCTTTATTTCTGCCGTTATTACTCTTTTTCCGTCATTATATTCGCCCTTGCCGTAACCGGTCATACTTAATATTTTTGCCATTATACACTCCAATAATTTATTAATAAACTGTTTTATATTTAATTTACTATATCACATTAATTTTAACTTACTTAATTTTAGTTTCAGTATGTCAATATATTATTCTTATTATAACATTAAAATTCAATTAGTAAACAAAAATTAAAATATTTTCCATGACATATGAGGATTTTTAGGGTAGAATACTAAGATAGAACGGAGGTTTTACAATGTCATTTGACGGTATTTTCTTAAACAGTATAAAAAATGATTTATATAAGAAATTAACAGGCGGACGTGTAGATAAAATTTATCAGCCTGACAAAAATGAAATAATTATTTCTATAAGAAATAACGGAGTAAATTACAAGCTTTTAATGACTGCAACAAGCAGCAGTCCCAGACTTCACATAACAGGATTATCAAGAAAAAATCCTCAGGAGCCTCCAATGTTTTGTATGCTATTGAGAAAGCATCTAACCAGTGCTCATGTTCTTGATGTGAAGCAAATTAATTTTGACCGCATACTTGAAATTACATTTGAATGCAAGGATGAACTTGACACTACAGTAAATAAGTCATTAATAATTGAAATAATGGGAAAGCATAGCAACATTATTTTTATGAATACCGACACAAAGGTTGTTATAGATTCAATAAAAAGGGTTGCTGAAAATATGAGCTCAGTAAGACAAATATACCCAGGAATAAAATATGTTATACCTCCTGAGCAAGATAAATTAAATCCTTTGGAAATTACAGAGGAAGTTTTTCTCCATACGATTGAAAAGTCCAATGATGGTTTAGTGATATATAATTTTTTCTATAAGAGTTTCATGGGCTTAAGCCCCTTCATAAGCAAGGAAATATGTTTTCTGGCTAGTTTAAATGAAAGCACCTACATAGGCGAACTCGATGATGAATGTAAAATAAAATTGTGGACTGCTTTTAATCATATTATGGAAAAAATAAAAGCAAATGATTTTTGCTTTAATATTTATTTAGATGAAAATTCAGAGCAAACTGGCTTTTATTGTCTTGATGTGCAATATTTAAAAACAAGCATCAAAACTCAATATGATAATCCCGGAAACCTGCTTGATGAGTACTATTACGAACAAGACAATAAAAATAAGATAAATCAAAGAGTTGCAAGTCTCATAAAAAGTATGAACACAAAAATAGAACGTGACAGAAAAAAGGTTGAAAAACAAAGAAATGAACTATTAAATGCTGAAGATAGAGACAAATACAAAATATACGGAGATTTGATTCTTGCTAATCTCTACAAAGTACCAGAAAACCATAAGCTTACAGTAATAAATTATTATGATCCAGAGCAAAGAGAAATTACAATACCATTAGACCCAAGAATGAATCTTTCACAAAACAGCCAGAAATTTTTTAAAAAGTATAATAAACTTAAAAAAGCTGTGGAAGAACTGCAAAAATTAATTGAAGTATCATTAAATGAAATTCAGTATCTAGAAAATATATTGTATTCCATAGAAGCATGCGAAACTACTGATGATTTAGATGAAATATACAACGAGCTTATTTCCGAAGGAATCATGAAGAAAAAATCCAAGGTAAAAAAAGAAAAAGAATTCAAACCAGAATTCATGACATTCATTTCTTCCGGTAACCATGAGATTTTGGTAGGTAAAAACAATCTACAAAATGACATGCTGACATTTAAAGTTGGAAAAAAAGAAGATTACTGGTTCCATGCCAAAAGCATACCCGGCTCCCACGTTATCATTAGAACAAACGGAGATGAGCTAACAGATGATGAATATGTAGAAGCAGCCAGAATCGCAGCCTACTACAGCAAAGGAAAAAACTCAAGTTCTGTTGAAATTGATTACACAAAAAAATCAAACCTAAAAAAGCTACCAAATGCAAAGCCTGGTTTTGTAATTTATGACACAAATTATTCAATGATGGTCGCACCAAGCATTGCAGGAATTAAAATAAAACAGTAGCTAAATGTCTTTATAATAATCCCGCGCAATTAAAAATTTATATATCAAAAATTGAACATTAAGAAGAGGAAGCGCTTATAATAGTGCATCCTCTTTATTTAATCTAAACATTTTATTTTTGCCTTCTTCTCTTTCAAAAACAAATTTGTTTCTTTCCAGCAAATTTATAGATTTTTCATTATTTTTGTGTGTAAATGCAGTTAAGGAATTAAATTTTATAATCTTAAATCCATACTTTACAACGGATGATATGGCTTCCTGCATTATACCCTTACCTTGGTATTCTGTCATCAAGTCATAGCCTACCTCAGCAGTTTTGTTTTCTTTGGATATGTTCCACAAACAAATTGTACCGATAATCTTTTCGCTTCCGCTTAATGTTATTCCCCATTGAATCCAATCATTTTGAATAATTCCATTATTTATTTTATCTATATATTTCTCGGTTTCTTCAATGGTATCATGTTTGGGGTTATCCAAGTAATACAATACTTCTTCATTGGATTTCAAATAAAATATTTCATTCTTGTCTTCACTTCTTATTTTTCTTAAATGTAGCCTTTTTGTTGGTATAATAGGAAAAGGGCTAAAACTTAGCATCAGTTTCTCTTCTTTTATTTCAATATAACTTGACAGAATATCTTGAACAAAATTCTTATCCTCATATTTTACTTTTAACTTAATGTTATTTTCTATATCGCAATTAAATTTAGCTTTAAGCGTTAAATTATAGAATTCACCCTTATGATAAAACCTATATTCTAATGGTTCACTCCATTTATAATCAATGAATTCTTTCCATTCAATTAAATTTTCACTTAAAAGTATCCCTTCTTTAAAAATTGTAATATACTTTGTACCAACATAAAAAGATATAAATGCATTACATAACGAATAAATTATCATAAACGAAGTTCCAAATAAAACCCTTAAATATTTATTTAGTTCAAGAAGTTCCAGAGCCATTGCATTTTCAGCAAAATAGTCCATGAGATAATCAATATGGGCTAAGTCAAACATTTGTAATACATTGCTGAAATATCCTTCATCTAAATAATTAAATTTATTATATGTTGGTATTAATGTTACAAGTAAAAACACTAATAATAGTAAAAATAAAGCAAAATGAAAACAAGCAAAGAAAATCCTAGAATAATCTTTACCTATTATAATAATTTCAGTATAGTTTCTCTTTTTTTCATTTTTTTTAAATTTATAAATTTTATAAAGCGTAACTATGATCTCTATAAGTATTATATACCAGAAAATTTGAAACGAAAAATTATCCATTGCATTCTTACCTCTCAAGCCTTATTCATTTTCTTTGCTATTTTAGGAGTGATAAAATTCCAGCTTATAGGTATTAAGATTATTAGCAATCCTGTGTAAATCCATGTACCCATAGGAATTTTTCTGAAAACCAAATGCAAAATCACAGTACATGCTACAACTCCAAGTGAAACAAAAAATTTATCCATGCTTTTATTCTGATTTGATTCATCAATTGGCATAGAAAACGGAAGCTCAGTAAAATATATTTTCCCAAGTAAAGGTAGGACTACCATACTTGCTAACATGAAAGTAAGTATGTCAAAAATAAAACTTTCCTTGAAAAGTAATATATAAATAATGCTGTTTAAAATTAATAATGGTACGAAAAGTCTCACTGCTACAGTCAATAAAATTCCTCTGTATAATTCTTTTAGGTTAGCAAATCCTGAAGACACATATACATATGCTCCCTTCGAGGCAGATGAATACAATGTAAGCTCTAAAACACTAGGTAAAATTAACAGATTAAAGTATAGATATAGATATTCATAACCTGTTGGTTCAATAATTTGTCCTCTCATTCCCATATTGAAAATCATTAAAATAGGAAGCAAAATTCCTGTTGACAATGCAGGATATATTTTTAATTTTAAGCTTCTGTCACTTCGAAGCACTGCATTAGTAAAATGATATGATTGCTTAACTGTTTCATTTCTCGTCAATAATTTCCCTAGTATTAATTCAAATTTGTGTTTGTAAGGCTTTTCATTTCCTTGTCCATCTAGCTTTAATAGGAGCGACTCCATTTTCTTGCTTAGTTTTAAATAAATTGCAAAACTTATTAATGGAACAATAATTAATAAAACAGTAAACACATATAAGTATATGTCTGTTCCTCCGTTAAATATAATTTCAAAAGGTGCGCCAAACCAAAGTATTGGATTAAAGAAGTTCGCGAACTCAAAACTGTAGTGTAAGTTTTGTAGGTCAGTAAAATCTATCATTCTTACTGCTATTTGATAACCCACAGTAACTAAAATTGTCAACAAAATCTGTATGAAATTTATTATATTTCTTAACAATTCTCCATCAAAGAATCTAAGTATCAATAAATAAATAAAAGCAGTGATTAAAAATATAAGCAAATCCATTAAAAGAATTTCCAATAACAATAGAGGAATAGCCCCAGCTCCATTTAACATAACAATTGAAATAAAAGACGGCCCAGCAATAAATGAATTGAGACGGAACATGTAAACTAAAATATGCAGCACTTTTGCCATAGATACAACCTTGCTATCTAATGGCTTAGTAAGCAGAATATTTTTATCTTTTGTATCTAACAAAACAAAGGAAAAATCAGAAATTAAATACAAGGTAGTCATAAAGAAAAATGCTCCTGCAAAATAAATCATTCTGATCATTTCATCTTTAATAAAATATATAAAAAAAGCTAAAAACACACCAAATATAAAGTGAAAAAAGTATCCCTGCATCAGTGATGTTTTCTCTGAACTTTTTTTCTTACTTTGCTCTGCAATTACAGGTGTTCTTCTTGTATCTAATATAAGCTTTGTTTTTAATATAGTCCTCATTATGTCATAGTCAATGCCAAATTTATTGAATAATATTTGAAATTTATCAAGTATTTTTAACGATATGAATTCCATAGTTCCCCCTAACTCATAAACGCAGATATAAATTTATTTGCAAGCATCTCATGATCATGAAAACCAGTTACATCATTAAAAATAGATTCAAGAGTTGAATCAGATTGTTTTTCTCTAACTTCGTCCATTGTACCATCCAAAACAATGTTTCCTTCATTAAGTAAAAGTATCCTATCACTTAGTTTTTCAACCACTTCCAAAATATGTGATGAATAAAATATTGTCTTGCCTTGATTTTTTAAGCCCTGAATTATTTCTTTAAAAACCATAACACTATTTGCATCTATCCCACCCAAAGGTTCATCCAAGAACAATATATCAGGATTATGAAGCATACCTGTTATTATAGACAGTTTCTGCCTCATGCCCTTAGAGAAAGTATGTATTCTGCCATCAATTGCATCCTCTATTCCAAATACGCTCATCATTTCCTTTGCTTTTGCAACTGCATTAAGCGAGCCTAATCCATATAAATTTCCTATAAAACCTATGTATTCATAAGCTGTCAAATTATCATACATATCAGATATTTCAGGAACATATCCGATTTTTCTTTTATATTCATGTTTCCCCTTAACTTTTTCTCCAAATACATAAACATCTCCATCATAATCATCAATGAGCCCAAGAATTATTTTTATGGTAGTGCTTTTTCCTGCACCATTAGAACCTATGTATCCTATAATTTCACCGCTATTAACGCTAAAGTTTATATCCTTTAGCACTTCTTTGTTCCCAAATTTTTTACTTAGATGCTCTAATCTTAATACCTCTGCCATATTACCCCCATGATAAAATATTTTTTATTATACTTAAAACCAATAAAAACAATATTGAGTAATTTCTCCGTCATAAATTTTACATTGTTTATTTTTTATTATAACATAAAAGTAATAATTTTTGACTAAATGTAAAAAGTAATTGCTTTAATGTAAAAACTAATATAAATTTGCAAATTGCATGATTTTTTAATCAAAAATTAATAAAACACAGTTTTCTTTTTAATAAAACTATAGTATATTTACTATGTTAATGTAAAAATTTAACTGTTAGAATAACTTAAGTTTAGATTATTAATATTTTTTCAAAAGATTAAGGAGTTTAAAATGACTGATATTTTGATATTGACTGCATCCTTTGGAAATGGGCACAATAGTGTTTCTAATGCACTAAAAGAACAAATCGAAAATGAACAAAAACAAACAAAAGTTGTTATTGCAGATATATTGGAGATTGTAGATCCAAATGTAAAAAATTTAAGCTCTAAAATGTACTCTGAACTGACTGAAAATTATCCTAATGTATACAATAGATTGTACGATTTAAAAGTAATAAGTAAAAATAATATTATTGATAATATTTTTAGCAACATGTATTATAAAAAAATTTATGAATATATAGAATTTGAGCAACCAAAGGTTATAATAAGTACATTTCCTCTATGTTCATGTATTGTTTCAAAAATAAAGGAAGAATATAATAGCAACCTAAAATTAATTACAGTGATTACTGACGTGGTAGACAGCTGGGAGTGGATTTATAAAAACACAAACCTATACCTAGTTCCTACAAATGAGATAAAAAACAGACTAAAAAATAAGGGAATAGATATAAACAGTATTATTGTAACCGGCATTCCGGTTAAAAAGGAATTCATAAATAAAGATGAAAATTTTTCAGTCAAAGATAAAAAATCGATTTTGATTGTATTAAGCGGAATTGATAATATATCTGAAGATTTGCTTAATAAACTTGATAATTACAGTAACTTTAATATAAAAATAGTAACAGGCAGAAACAAAAAACTGTTTAAAAAGCTTGCAGGCAACAACTTTACTAATATAGAAATCTATGGATATGTAAATAACCTTAATCAAATTATGGATGAGTCAGTATTTATTGTGACAAAACCGGGTGGAGTAACAATTTTCGAAGCAATAAATAAAGAATTACCATTAATAATTTTAAATTCAAACATTGGCCAAGAAAAAGGGAATATTGAGTTTGTTAAAAAAAATAGAATAGGTGTTATTCTTGATGACCTTAACAATTTACCATATGTGTTGGATTATTATTATAATAATCCAAGTATGATCAATTATTATTGTAAAAACATAAGAAGAGTAAAAACAACTATAAATTATAACAGGCTTATTAACTCTGTCATTAATGAGGTAATATAAATATGATATTAAAAAAATACAAAAAAACCTTTAGTTTTATTTTCATTGTTTTATCAGCTATCATTATGCTATTTATATTGTTTAAAAATGATGATTTAATAAATTTGTTAAAAGTCATTAAAGATATAAATATAAATTACATTATAATAGCATTATTATTTATTTTTATATTTTGGTTTATTGAAGCAGCCTTGATTTTCGCTTTAATAATAAAATTTACTGATCGCAAAAGAACCTTTAAAACCTTTTGGCTTGCAATGAAAGTTACGATGATAGGGCAATATTATAGTAATATTACACCTATGGCGACTGGTGGTCAACCGGTTCAACTATACATTCTCAAGGATGATAATATCTCTTTAAGCAATGGAACAGCAATACTTATAAGTAAGTTTTTACTTTTTCAGATTGGTGTCACAATTTATTCAGTTTTTCTTGCTATATATAAAATAAAACTATTGCTTAACTATTCTAACAGTGCTTCTGCCTTTGTGATTGCTGGGTTAATATTAAATACGATTATGCTCAGTACAATCTTATTAATAGCATTTAATCAACAGATTCTGGTAAAATTATCCGAAGCATTTTATAATTTACTATTTAAAATTCACGTCATTAAAGATACAAAAAAATTAATGGACAAAACAGAAAACTTTATTTCAGAATACAAAGAAAGCATTGGAAAACTGAGGGAAGATTACTGGTTCACAATAAAAATGTATGCAGTATCTTTTTTACAGCTTACTGTTTATTTCAGCACTACATTCTTTGTTTATAAATCTTTTAATTTAAGTGAGTCTAATATAATTGATATCATATGTTTACAA
>JAQSYS010000337.1 GCA_029256005.1 Sedimentibacter sp. | reverse complement strand
AAATTGCATAGGAACGCGTTTAGTTACACCGACCAAATTAAACGCTGGTTTGTTTTCAATTCTAAATTCCATAGAAATTCCTCCCTTAACGGTTATTATAAATGAAAGTTTGGGATATGATTTACTTATGCCTGTTTTTGTTACGTCTGAGGGTAATAAACCACTCCACTTTTTAAATGCACGAGTAAAGCCGTCCATTGATTGATAACCATATTTAAAAGCAACATCCGTTACTTTTTCCCCTTGTAATAAATCCTTATTTGCTTCTGACAATCTTCTGTTTTTGATATATTCACTTAGTGTCAATCCTGAAAGATAATAAAATATCTTTCTAAAGTGAAAATCAGAAACCCCTGCATAATCAGATATTACTTCAAGTGATAGATCATCGGTTAAATTATCTTCAATATAGTCAATCACATGATTTAATTCTTTTAACATTGTATCCCTCCTTTCATGTCTATATAATACCAAGGTTTTTTTAATAATACTCGACTTTCTTAATACAAAATATATCGAATTTATTGAATTGGTTACCCATATGATGGGCCCACGGGCAGGTGAAACGTCCCCATAAATACAATAAAAATAGCACCTTTATAGCGCTATTACTTTTTCAAATCTTGTTATTTTTCAATGCCTAAAGTCTAGTCCCTATAGCAAATAGCCTAATCTCCTAACCCACATTAGGGCTTCCATATATTTATTCGTGAACTTTTTAAAGGTTAAATCGGCCGCAATGTTATTTACTTTTATAACATTTTGTTTTTGTGTTTCATAGCCGATTATCATATCCAACATTCTTTTAATATCATTATCTTGCCCTATCAATGCCCCTTTTACATCCTCACTTAAAATTAATTCGTCTGTTACTTTCTTCATACTGCGGTTAAGAAGAACATCTAAGGAAGAGAACATCCCTGTTAAAAAATATTCTAATTTTTTATTATTTTTACCGACCTCTACTGCTAATAGGTCCATAAATTTCGCCCTTATTAAACAGGTTTTTATTAGTTCTTTATTTTCTATAGTCTGTATATCTTTCATAATCAAAATATAAATCCATTTCCTAAGTTCAATTATCCCTAATTGAACTAATGCCTGTTTTAAAGAATGAATTTCATTTACAGTGCCAAAGATTGCAGAGTTTGCTAATTTCAACAATTTATATGAAATACCTATATCCGTCTCAATAACTTCTGATATTCTTTCATAATCAGGCTCATTTTCATTCAACAAATTTAAAATTCTAATCAGATTAACATTTATAGTATCTATTTCTTTACTTTTTATAAGCGACGGTCTGCTAAAAAAATATCCTTGAAAATAATCATATCCCATTTCCAAAGCCAATTGATATTCTTCTCTTTTTTCTACCTTTTCTGCTATGAACTTTATTCTATTTTTATATTTATTTATCATTTGTCGTTGATCTTCATAATTTATTGCTGAAAATTCGACCTTAATAATATGTGCTGTTTCTATAAGTGGTTCATAAATCTCCTTAAAAACAAAATCATTAAGCGCAATTTTGTATCCATTTTCATTTAGTTTTTGACATGCTGAAATTAATTCGTCGCTCATTTCAGCACTCTCCAATATTTCTATAACTATTGATTCCTTAGGCAGTAACATCGGAATTTCATTTATCAACATATCTTGCGGGAAACTTATAAAAGCTTTGGTTCCACTGGTGAGTTCATCAAAATGCATAGTTAAGAAAGCATTATTAATTAATTCAGCTGTAGCTTGATTTTCATTGAATCCATCATAAAAATTATTCATACTGCTACGGTATAATAATTCATATCCTATAACGCTCATTTTGTTATCAAAGATAGGTTGACGTGCTACATAAACATCCATATTATCCTTATCCTTTCAATTCTATTTCTAATACTATACTTTTTCATTTAAGTTCAAAAAATCTTGTATTTAAAATGTTAATATATTTATAACATAATAATTGTTATTTATCAATGTTTCAATTGGCAATAGCTTGGAAAAAACAGAGAAAACTTTATATTTTAATTTTACTAGCATCTTATTTTTCAAAACATCTCTACATTAATTGTTTCATATTTCATTATTCCATGTCAAATTTCTAGGTATTGTGTTATAATGTCATTCATAAATATTATGTTGGAGGACATTATGATTCAAGATATTGCACCAAAAATATTTAATAACAGTTTTAAAAACAAAAAAGCTGAGCCACAGGATTTATTTCTTTCATATGATGGTGATACTATTCTTGTAAAAGAAGATAAGGATAAACTTTGGTATCCTTCGTTTTCTGATTTTGAGGGAATGTTCCCTAATTTAAAGAATAATGCTCAGTTTCTTTTCAACATAGATGACATTAATTATTATTTGGTGGATGAAAATGGTCTGGCAGTTGAAGGTTGGGCTTATGTCAGCACAAACAGATTCAGGACTGAGGTTAAATACTGGAGATCATTTGCAGGTGCTGTTGGATGGCAATTAAACCGATGGTATGTCAATCATCGTTTCTGCAGCAAGTGCGGCAAACCAACTAAGGCATCAGATAAGGAAAGGATGCTTTACTGTGAATCCTGCGGTTTTCAAACTTATCCAACCATATCTCCATGTGTTATAGTTGCTGTACACAATAAAAACAAGCTTCTATTGACCAAGTATGCAGGAAGAGGTTACAACAGATATGCTCTTATTGCAGGTTTC
>JAQSYS010000022.1 GCA_029256005.1 Sedimentibacter sp. | reverse complement strand
TGCAGCTTTATTAATCTTTTCTGTAATAATTGGATTTGTATTTATGAGCTTATTTAAGAACAATGCTATAAGTATTCATAAAAAGAATTTAGAAAATCGCGCCTTAACTATTGCAGAAACAATTTCTGAATTAACTGAAGGATCAGGCTTGAATTTTGGTGGTACGAAAAATAGAATGATGGGAATGGGCGGGATGATGAATATGCAGCCTGGCCTTGGATTATATTTAAGAAGCTTAGATGATATTGCAATGGCTGATGCATGGATTGTCGATGAAGACTTAAATTTGTTAACAACAGGAACCATGGCTCATATGCAGTATTCTTATACTGATTTGCCTGAAGATGTTGATATTGTTGTAAAAGATGTATTTAATGGTGAAACGACCTTTAGCCAAGGATTCAGCCAGCTTTTAAATACACCTACGATAACAGTCGGCACACCAATTAAGTCGGGAAATGAAATAATAGGTGCATTACTAATACATTCGCCTGTTAAAGGAATTGACAGCGCTGTAAGCAGTGGCTATAAAATTCTGCTAGGCAGTATTATGGTTGCATTGATATTATCATTTGTATTATCAGCTTTGTTAGCAGTAACTTTTTCTAAACCTTTAAAAAGGATGAAAGATACAGCGCTTTTACTTGCAGATGGAAAATACAATGCAAAAACCGGTGTGAAACAAAATGATGAAATAGGAGAACTTGCTGCAACAATAGACATATTAAGTCAAAGGCTAGATGAAGCAAGCCATGAAAGCGAAAAATTACAAAAACAAAGACAGGACTTCATAACAAACATATCACATGAATTAAGAACTCCTGTTACAGTTATCAGAGGGTCACTAGAAGCAATTTGTGATGGAATTATAAAAGATCCAATACAATTAAAGGATTATCATAAACAAATGTTAGAAGAGAGCAAAAGCTTGGAGAGGCTTGTTAATGACTTGCTGGAATTGTCAAGACTTCAAAATGTGGATTTCAAGATTGAGATGAATGAAATCAATCTTTGTGATGTGCTTAAGGATGCAGTAAGAAGTGCCGTAAACATTGCAAATTATAAAAATATAGATATAGAGTTTTCTCAGGATAGAGATGTGTTTTTAACTAATGGGGACTATGGGCGCCTTCGTCAGATGTTTTTGATTGTAGTTGATAATTCAGTGAAATTTTCTAATGAAAACAGTAAAATATATATAAGTTTAAATAAAAATACCATAATAATCAAGGATGAAGGGATCGGAATTTCTAGAGAGGATTTGCCTTTTATATTTGACAGGTACTACAGAGTAAAGTCAGTGGAAAATAAATCCGGTACCGGTTTGGGTCTTACTATTGCAAATCAAATAGCATTAAGACACAATATAAGCATCACTGTTGAAAGTCAATTAAATGTGGGAACAAGTTTTAAATTTGATTTTAAACAATAAGTATATTAGAGAAGAAAGGGTACAAAATGCTTACAAAAATAAACAATAAAAATGGTGATGAACTTTCAATATTGGGATTTGGGTGCATGAGACTTCCGTCAGATGAAATAAATGCAGTTAATCTAATTCATGAAGCCATTGAAAATGGAATAAATTATTTTGACACTGCATACATTTATCAGGCAGGAAAAAATGAAACTTTGCTTGGAAAGGCTTTGACAGGAGGATATCGAGAAAGAGTAAAAGTTGCAACAAAATTGCCTCCGTACATGGTTAATAGCTTAAGTAGCGCAAAAAAAATTTTGTCAACGCAGTTATCAAGATTACAAACCGAATATATAGATTATTATCTTATTCATATGCTTACTGATAAAGCAATGTTTGACAAGATGGTGAGTCTTGGTGTAATGGAATGGCTTGAGGAAGAGAAAAGAAAAGGAACAATAAAAAATATTGGATTTTCATTTCATGGCAGTAAATACGACTTTGAATTAATTATTAAAGCTTATGGCTGGGATTTTTGTCAGATTCAATATAATTATTTAGATGAAAATAATCAAGCAACAAAATCAGGCTTAATGCTAGCTTGTTCCTTAGGTATTCCCGTTATTATCATGGAGCCTTTACGAGGTGGGAAACTGGTCAATAATCTTCCGCAAAATGTAATTAAGGAATTCAATAGCTATGATGTAGACCGATCACCTGCAGAATGGGCATTAAGATGGATATGGAATCATAAGGAAGTAAATGTTGTATTATCCGGAATGAACAGCGAAGAGCAATTAAATGAAAACATTCGAATAGCATGTGATGCAAAATCAGATTCACTCACTATTGAAGAACTAAAAATATTTGATAAGGTAAAAACGATAATGGCAGAAAAAACAAAGGTACCTTGCACTGCATGTGGTTACTGCATGCCATGTCCACATGGAGTTAACATACCTGGTTGTTTTTCAAGCTTCAACGATAAATACTTATTAGATGATAAAATGCATCGTTTTAAGTATTATCAGACATTGGGTGGGTTTTCAGCAAAACCTGCATATGCTTCACAGTGCAAGGAGTGCGGTAAGTGCGAAATTCATTGCCCGCAAAAAATTGAAATACGAAAACAATTGAAAACCGTCGATAGAGAAATGGAAGGTGTAGTATTAAAGACAGCTGTTAAAGCAGCAAGGAAATTATTGAAAATCAAGTAATATATAAAATGGACGAATCTTATAGATTCGTCCATATTAAGTGATGTCTGCTTAGTTAGTAAATAATTGAGTCCAATATGGCGTTCCGCTCGTATTTGTAACGTAGCCTACACCGATTTTTCCGAAGTTTTGTGAAAGAATGTTGGCTCTGTGGCCTTCTGAATTCATCCAAGCATTAACAACTTCTTCAGGAGTATCTTGTCCAGATGCGATGTTTTCACCCCATGCTGACCACTTAATTCCAAAATTGCTTAACATATCTCCAGCACTTCCGTAAGTTGGAGACTGATGTGCAAAATAATTATTGTCTGCCATGTCCTTAGATTTAGTTCTTGCAACATTTGAAATAGATGAATCAAAAGTAAGAGGTTGTAATCCATTCTTTTCTCTTTCAATGTTTACTAGTTGAGCTACTTTTTCCTCAAAGCTTACATTGGCAGTTGGAGAAACTGTTTTTGCTGTTGTTGCTGCCTTTGTCTCTGCTTGCGCAGTTTGAGCCGCCTGTGTAGTCTTTGTTGCTTGAACTGCGGGTTGTGTTTCAGCATATTTTACTGTTTCAACTGGTTGAGCTTTTGTAACTGGCTGTGTACATGTGTTAAATTGTTCTAAATCAATATTGTGATTTTTTAATAACTCATCGAAATTTAAGTTGTTTGTATAAATTGTGTTCACATCTGCTGCGAATGCAGTAGCAGATGACATTGCTAAAATTGTTCCTAATGCTAAAGCAATAATTTTATTTTTCATAATATATTCTCCTTTAATTTTATATAAATTTTATTTATTTACCCCTTACCTTAACGAACGTAATTGATTTAATTATTTCGTTTTCGTTATGAATGAATTATAGCATGTACATGTGAAAAATGTAACCTTCAATAACTTACTATGCTGGAAAATTTGACAAAAATATTACACATATATGAATTGAAAATAATATATTACAAGTTTATTACAAATTAAAAGATTGCTAGAGTAGTTATAAAACATTCTAATTTCAATATTTTATAATAATTATTAATAATAATTCCTTAAAATTATAAAATTAAAAAAATAACGATATATCATGAATATCATATTCCGAACATATGTTTGACATATAGTTGAAATTATGATAATATTCTCTTATATTAATTAACAGTGGTGGGTCATGGATGATAATTTATTTAAAAAACTAAGAATTTTATCTGATGCAGCAAAGTATGATGTATCTTGTGTTTCCAGCGGTGTTGAAAGAAAAAACAATACAGTTGGAGGAATTGGTAATGCATCAGCGGCAGGAATCTGCCATACATGGTCACAAGATGGCAGGTGTATTTCTCTATTGAAAATATTATTAACAAATGACTGTATTTATGATTGCAGCTATTGTTTAAACAGAGTAACCAATCCGACAGAAAGAGCAACATTTACACCTGATGAGGTTGCTGAGCTTACAATTCAATTTTACAGAAGAAATTACATTGAAGGTTTATTTCTAAGCTCAGCTGTTGAAAAAAGTCCAGATCACACCATGGAGAATATTTATAGAGTCCTTGAACTTTTAAGATACAAATATAATTTTTGGGGGTATGTTCATGTTAAGGTTATTCCAGGCGCAAGCCCCATGTTAGTTCAAAAAACAGGAATGCTTGCAGATAGGATGAGCGTAAACATTGAGCTACCAACAAAGGAAAGCCTTAAAATTTTGGCCCCACAGAAAAAAATCGAAAATATTATTAAACCAATGTCTTTAATAAATAATGAGATAACTAGAACAATTGAAGATAAAAAATATTTTAACAATACACCGCGTTTTGTTCCTGGGGGGCAATCAACACAGATGATTATTGGAGCAACACCTGATAGCGATAAAACAATTTTAAGCCTCTCTCAGAATCTTTACGAAAAATTTAATATGAAGCGTGTATTTTTTTCAGCATACATACCTGTTATTTCATCGCCTAATCTTCCTGCAATAAGTAGCATGCCTCCATTGTTAAGAGAACATAGGCTGTATCAGGCTGATTGGCTTATGCGTTTTTATTATTTTCATTCAGAGGAGCTTTTTACAGAAATAGAGCCAAATCTTGATTTAGAATTTGACCCTAAAATGATGTATGCTTTAAGAAATATACATAAATTTCCTATTGAAATAAACAAGGCTTCTTATGAAGAGCTATTGAGAATTCCGGGACTTGGAGTGACAAGTGCCCAAAGAATTATAAGAGAAAGAAAAAATGCAGAACTTTCCTATGATTCATTAAAAAAGATGAAGACGGTTTTAAAAAGAGCTAAGTATTTTATAACAGTTAAGGGAAAATACTATGGAAATGTTAATTTAGAGCCTGAAGCTATAAGGAAAGAGCTGACTCAGCAAGAAATACAAAAACAGCTTTCAATCTATGATATGTTGTAGAGGTTACTATGGATTATTTATATGATGGGACATTTGAAGGTCTATTGACATGTATTTATTATCATTACAAAAAAGAAGAAGCAACAGGAATTTACAGTATAGAAAGCTACCAGCAGAACATATTAAACCGTAGCGAAGAAGTAGAATCTGATGTTGAAAAGGCAAAGACCGTTTCTGATGCTATCAACAAAAAAATTTCCAGAGAAGCATATGAAGATGTGTATTATTGCTTTTTATCCAGTGTTACAAATAAAGAGAACATTATATTGGATTTTTTAGTGTTTGCATTTAAATATGGCAGAAATACAATGAATTTTTATAGCCATGACAAGGTGCTTCCTATCAAGGAAGTATCTTTAAAGGTATCAAGAGAAGTTCATGGATTTCTGGGTATACTTCGGTTTTCAGATATAGAAGGTATTTTATTCGCCAGGTTTTCTCCTGATCATGATTTGTTGATATTACTTGTTGATCATTTTGCAGACAGATATAAATATGAAAAGTTTATTATATTTGATGAAAAAAGAAATAAAGCGTGTGTTTATTCGGATAATTATTGGGAAGTAAAAGAGAACATAAATTTTGACAATCTGGAATATTCAAATGATGAAAAAAGAATTCATAGTCTTTGGAAGCAGTATTTCAATGATTTAGCCATTAAGGAAAGAATAAATATAAACAACCAGTTTCAGTTTGTTCCTGGCAGATATAGAAAAAATATGGTTGAATTCAAGTAAATTAAAATTATTTTGGGGATGGTTCTTTATGCTAAGGCCCATCCCCAAAAATTTACTATAATCAAGCGAAACAAAACGAAACAAAAAGAAACGATACACTAACATTGTGAAACGTTAAAAACAGATACAAAAAAAGATGTTTAACTGTTAAGATGTAGAATAATAATGTTTTTGTTGCAAAATTCGGGTTTTTAATTATTTGCATAATTATAATTTTTATGTTGGCATGGTATTTGCTTTAATTATGATGTACTCGTTAGTACTTAGAATTTTATAAATGCGCGTTTATAAGAAACTAGAACGGAGAAAAAATTAATCTTTTAAAACGAATCGGAGGAAAAGATGGGCGAATTTAAAATTAGAAAAATTGGCTTTATTGTAGGTATTTTAGTAATGATAATGTTACTTGTTATGCCTACACCTGAAGGTTTATCAGAAATAGGCCAAAAAGTTTTAGCAGTTTCTGCACTTATGATTATATTCTGGATGACCGAAGCAATATCAATACCAGCAACAGCTCTATTACCGATATTGTTATTCCCTTTACTATCAATAACTGGCGCTAAGGGACAAAACGATATTCAGTTATTTAAAGGATATGCATATCAAACAGTATACTTGGTATTAGGTGTTGGCTTCCTTGCAACAGCAATGGTTAAATGGGGTTTGCACAAAAGAATTTCGCTGTGGATAGTAATGAAGGTTGGAAAGAAACCTAAAAACATCGTTTTAGGATTTATATTAGGTACAGCTTTTGTATCTATGTGGATGTCAAATACAACTGCAACAGCTATGATGCTTCCAGTAGCCATGTCAATTATTGCTACAATGGACAAACAAATATCAGGCGGGTTTAAAAAAGCCATGGTATTATCAATTCCATATGCAGCGACATTGGGTGGACTTGGATCATTAATAGGTACAACAACAACTCCTACTGGCACTAGTATCATTGCAGAAACAATCGGAGTGGAAATAGGATTTACTCAATGGTTTATGATAGGATTACCATTTGTGATTGTAATGATTCCATTAGCTTGGGCGTGGATGGTTAAATTTTACAAGGTTGATAAATTAGATGAAATAAATGTTGATATTATAAAAAAAGAATATACAGCTTTAGGGCAGATGAACAAGGGTGAAAAAATCACAGCAGTTATATTTGTATGTGCAGTCTTGGCTTGGGTTACAAGCGGACTTTGGAAACCTCTTATACCATTTGCAACTGATGAAACAATTGCTATGGCAATTGCAATAGCATTTCTAGTAATACCAGTAGACTACAAAAAAGGGGAATATGTATTGAGTGGTAAAGAAGCATTTACAGATGCTCCTTGGACAACAATGATACTCTTAGGTGGTTCAATGGTTATGGGTAACGCTATTACTGATGCAGGAGTTGCACAATGGGTAGCAGGTTCTCTTGGTGGACTAGCCGGATTATCTCCAATAGTAATAATAATGATAATTGGTGTAGTTACAGCATTTATCACAGAAGTAACAACAAATGCAGTTGTAGTTGCATCTTTCTTGCCGGTACTTCCAGGTGTTGCAACAGCAATAGGAATGGATCCGCTTCAGTTGATGCTCGTTTGTATGGTTGCAGCAAACTTTGCTTTCATGCTACCTCCAGGAACACCTCCAAATGCAATTGCTTACAGTACAGGTGCATTTGAAATATCAGACTTGATGAAGGCTGGATTGGGATTAAAAATTATATGTTTAGTAGTATTCCCAGTAATAATGTACCTAGTAGTATTTGGTATATTTGGAATTGGAGCTTGATAAAATTATAAAAAAATGAGTAGATAATTTTCTACGAAATTATCTACTCAACAACTAATTATCAATCAATTAATTAATTTGAATAAAATAATACAATAAATAATCAAAATACAATTTAAAATATTAATATAGGAGTGAAGAAATGAGCAAAGGAATACTAGACGGTGTAGTAGTACTTGACCTTACAAGAGTATTGGCAGGACCTTACAGTGGAATGCTTATGGCAGACATGGGAGCCACTGTTTATAAAATAGAACAACCTAAAAAGGGTGATGATTCAAGGGCATTCGGGCCATTTATAAATGGTGAAAGTGCATATTACATGAACTTAAATAGAAATAAAATAGGTTTGACTTTAAATTTGAAAACACCAGAAGGAAAAGAAGTTTTCAAGGAAATGGTAAAAAAAGCTGATGTTGTTCTAGAAAACTATAGACCTGGCACAATGGAAAAGTTAGGACTTGGCTATGAAACATTAAAAGAAATTAACCCTGGCATTGTTTATGGCTGTGTAAGCGGTTTTGGACACTACGGACCATATAGTCAAAGAGCAGGTTACGATATAATCGGTCAAGCAATGGGTGGGTTAATGAGTACAAGTGGTTGGCCAGGGGGAGGACCTACTAGAACGGGTACAGCAATGGGTGACGTTTTAGGTGGTTTAGGTGTAACTATAGGAGTTTTAGCAGCTGTTATTAATAAAATAAAAACAGGTGAAGGTCAAAAAGTTGACGTGGCATTAGTTGATTCAGTTGTTTCTTCACTTGAAATAATCAACCAAATTTATTTAGCAACTGGAAGAATTCCAGAAAGAATAGGTAACAGATACGAATCAGCATATCCATATGATTCATTTAAAGCAAATGATGGTGATGTAATCATAGCTTGTGGCAACCAAAAATTATTCACTATATTATCAGAAGTTATGCAACAACCTGAAATACTATCAGATGAAAGATTTTTATCAAATGCATTAAGGGTTCAAAATCATGCAGCATTAAAGCCAATTATTGAAGCATGGACTGCACAATATACTGTAGATGAAATAGTTGATAACTTAAACCAAGCAGGTGTTCCTTCTTGCCCAATAAACACAATCGATAGAGTTGTAAAAGATCCACATATTGCTGGAGCAAGAGAAATGTTTGTGGAGGTTGAACATCCAGTAGCAGGTAAGATAAAGATTACTGGAGACCATATTAAATTTAGCGACAAAAAAGCAGAAGTAAGAATGCCTTCTCCAACATTGGGACAACATAACTTTGAAGTTTATGGAGATGTTTTTGGATTGAGTGAAGAAACAATAAAAGAATATATTGAAAAAGGTGTATTTTAAAAAAAAGGAGTATATAATGAGTAAAATACAAATAGTTGAAGTTGGTCCTAGAGACGGATTTCAAAATCTTAAAGATTATATACCTGTTGAACAAAAATTAAAGGTAATAGAAGATTTAATAGGTGCAGGAATTAAATCAATTCAACACACATCCTTTGTAAGTCCTAAAGCTATTCCACAGTTAAAGGATGCAAAGGAATTAACTTCAATATTGTTAGAAAAATATCCTGATTATGATTTCTTTGCATTAGTTCCAAACCTTTATGGTGCAAGAAGTGCATATGAATTAGGTTTAAGAAAAGTGTCATATGTAGTTTCATTAAGCGTAAGCCACAATAAAGCGAACATAAACAGAACTCATGAAGAATCATTAGAAGAATTAAAAACAATTATAGACACATACAAGGACCTGAATGTCTGTGTAGATGTTGCAACAACATTCGGTTGCCCATTTGAAGGCAAATACACAACTGGACATGTTCTGAAATTTTTAGACAGAGTTGCAAATATGGGAGTAAAAGAAATGTCATTGGCTGATACAATTGGTGTCGCAAATCCTAAACAAGTTAGGGAGATAGTATCAGCAGCGGTAAAGGAGTTTCCAGAAATAGAATTCCAGGTTCATATTCATGACACAAGAAACATGGGCATGGTAAATACATTAGTAGCTATAGAATCAGGAATAACAAAAGCTCAATCGACTCTTGGTGGATTAGGTGGATGCCCATTTGCTCCAGGAGCATCGGGGAATACAGCAACAGAAGACTTGGTTTTCATGTTAAATGACATGGGTTATGAAACAGGTATTGATGTTGACAAGCTCATTGAAGCTGCAAAGTATGAGAAAAGTATCATTACAGGAAATTTCAGCGGACACTTGGTTAACATTCAAAAAGGACAACAATGTAATATTTAATATTGACAACGGATATTTTCGTACTGCTGAATTTATCCGTTGTTTTTTTATTGTAGGTGTAGACAGCTCTAGTAATAAAATATTATTGGACTTATTTATTTTGTTATAATATAATTCTATTAATTATAACTAAATTAAATGTCCCCCGCCTCTTTAGGCGGCGGGTTACACTTGATTTTTTCAGTGGGGTCTCAATCCCCCACTGAAATCGTCGAATGACGGGCAAAGCCCTTATTGAATATGCTTATTAATACTCTTATATTTATTGAATGAGGATTCTATTTAATGTCTGAATAAGAAGGGAAGATTTCAATTGATTCAAGTAGAAAAAGCAAGTTTACAATATAATAAAAAAGTTACGGAAATTTCTCTTATTGCACCTACTATACAATTGGCTCAAAGAACAATGCGTATAATAGAGCAAAGAAAAGAGAATATTAATGTGTTTGTGCCCTTAGCAAAAGAAGATGCCCTTACTGACGCTTTGAGAATCGCAAAAAATCTGGTTGATGAAGGTGCATTGATTTTGATTAGCAGAAAAGGTACTGCTGCTGCTATAAATGAGGCAAAATTAAATGTTCCTGTTGTAGCAATAAATGTTTTATTGTCTGATTACATTGAATCTATTGAAATTGCAAAAAACGTAAAGGGAATAATTGCATTTTTTTCATATGAAGAAATGCCTGATGATGTCAAAAGCATATGCAGCATGCTCAATATTGACGCTAGATTTTATACATTTAAAACTGACAAAGATTGTGAAATTATAGTTACTCAGGCATTAAAAATTGGAGCGGTTCTAGGTATCGGTGGTGTTATGACACAAAAATATGCCGACAAATATAAATTAAGGCATATAACAATAGAAAATACGGAAGCAACAATTAACAGTGCTATTGATACAGCAAAACAAATTCTAGAAATACAAAAAGATGAGCTTAAAAAGCAAAATGAATTAAAAATTCAGCTAGAAAGATATAAAGCAGTGCTTAATTTCACTCATGACGCTATAATTGCTGTTGATGAAAATGGAATTATTGACGTAATCAACCCTATTGCAGAAAATATCGCAAAGGTAAGTCCTGGATATGCATTAGGAAAAAGTGTAAAACAAATTATTAGAAATACTGATATGGTAAACTCCTTAAAATTAAAAGAAAAAGAATTAAATCAGCTTATGGATATTAACGGAACCTTGGTTTCAACTAATAGAATACCAATAATTGTAAATGATGAGATTAAGGGAGTAGTCGCAACATTCCAGGATGTAAAGGTAATTCAGGAAAATGAAAGTAAAATCAGAAGAAGTCTTTATAAGAAAGGATTATATGCAAAATATAATTTTGAAGATATTAAGGGAGCATCAATTGAATTAATGAATACCATCTCAATTGCCAGAAGCTATGCTTCCTCAGATTCTACAATTTTAATACGTGGTGAAACGGGAACTGGAAAAGAATTGTTTGCTCAAAGCATTCATAATGCAAGCAAAAGAAGTGATGGTCCATTTGTAGCCATAAATTGTGCATCCCTTTCCTCTAATCTTCTTGAATCTGAATTGTTCGGTTATGTGGAAGGAGCATTTACAGGAGCAGTCAAGGGTGGAAAAATTGGTCTGTTTGAATTAGCCCACAGAGGTACTATATTTTTAGATGAGATTGGAGAAATACCAATTGAAATTCAGGCCCAACTGTTGAGGGTACTTCAAGAGAAAGAAATTCGAAAGGTTGGTTCCACTATAAGAATGCCGGTTGATGTCAGAGTTATAACAGCAACTAACAGAGATTTAAAAGCTGCCATTAAAGCTAAAACATTCAGAGAAGACTTGTATTACAGAATAGGAGTGCTTAACCTATCTATACCGCCTTTAAGAGAAAGAAGAGGCGATATTATATTGCTTAGCAAGTATTTTTTCGAAAGAAATTTAGGCGAAAAATATGTTGATTATATTAATATATTTTATAAAATAATGAATAAGGTTGAAAATTATAAATGGTACGGAAACATAAGAGAACTTCAAAATTTTGTTGAAAGAATTTGTGTATTGTTGAATTATCATGGAAACTTATATAATTTTGATCAACTTATTGAAGATTTTCTAATCAAGAAAGAAAACAGTGAAACTGAAGATAATGGAGTATTTGAAAACACAATTAAGTCATTAAGCAGCACCATGGGCACCAGCTTAAACAGTTGGGAAATGGAAAGAATTATGGATGCGTTGAAAAAAAACGACTTATCTATACAAAAGGCAGCTGATGAATTAGGAATGAGCAGAACAACCCTTTGGAGAAAAATGAAAAGATATAATTTAAATATATAATTAAAAATGGATGGACTTATTTAGTCCATCCATTTATCTTAAATTCGTTTGCTTTTACTCTTTATATATTTTTTGGCGTTTTTTATGCCTCCGAATTCCTTAAACATATCATCGATTTTTTTGTCTTCAATTTGCCTCGAAGTCAAGCCGTCGTATTTGGCTTCCTTTTTCAACTTAAAAAAACTTGCCAGTCGTTCCTCTGATAAAATATTATTTTTTATGGCTTCTTTTACTGCACATCCCGGTTCATTTGTGTGAGTACAGTCATTAAATCTGCATTGTTCAGATAATTCCTCAATATCAGAAAAGGTTTTAGATAAATCAGCACCTTCGATTCCAAGTTCTCTCATACCAGGAGTATCAATTACAACTCCTCCTGTGGGAATAACAATCAACTCTCTTTTGGTTGTTGTGTGTCTT
>JAQSYS010000336.1 GCA_029256005.1 Sedimentibacter sp. | reverse complement strand
AGCTTCAAGAGACTTGTTAATCGCATCTGATACTTTAGTGTGCCTGTCATATCTTGCTTCAATACCTTCTTCATTTATTAATCTCACAGATTCTTTTAAAGCCCATACTAAGTTAACAGAAGGAGTTGCAAAATACTTAGATGGATCATTCATTATTGGAATCCACTTTTCAAAATCTATATAATATTCAGGAATTAAACCTAAAGATTTTCTTCTTTCAATAGCCTTTTTACCTGCCCATAGAATTAAAAGTCCTGGTGCAACACCGAATGCTTTTTGGGAACCTGTAAATAAAATGTCTATTCCATAATCATCAACATATTCTCTCTCTGCAGCTGTTGCAGCAACGCCATCAACTATGTACACTGTGTCAGGAAAATTCTTTGCAATTTTTCCAACCTCTTTAATTGGAGCAACTGCTCCTGTTGATGTATCCACATGAGATACTGTCATTGCAGCATAATTTTTTTCTTTTAATTTCTTTTCTATTTCTTCAGGTGATACTACTTGACCCCAAGGTGCTTGTAGTAAGTCTACATTTAAGCCTTTTCTTTCGCATATATCAATGAATCTGTCTCCAAAAAATCCATTTGATACAATTAAGACATTATCTCCTCTTTTTGTAACATTAGAAATAGCCATTTCCATTGCCAAAGTTCCTGAACCTGCAACAACAAAGCATTCACCATCAACTTTTAATAAACTTTTCAAGTCAATTACTAACTCTTTAAAATCTTTAACAAAAGCGGGATCACCAAATGCTACTGTCTCCCTTCCCATTTGGTCAGTTATTGTTCTAACAGTTGGTGTAGGTCCGGGTATCATTACTAATTTTTTGTTTTTCATAATACACTCCTTATTTTATTTGAATTTCACTAAGTGAAATTAAATTTTAATATTAATATTATTATAATACAATAATTTAATATAGTCAATCGAAATCAAACGTTTTTTATTGAAATAATTTTAAGTTTATGTTAAAATTTCACATAGTAAAATGCAATTTAAGGAGATAAGCTGTGAATGAAAAATTAGCAAAAAATAATCAATCAGTTGAGAAAGTATTGCAGATTATAGAAACTATGGCTCAAAACAAGGAACCAATGAGGCTTCAAGATATTGCATTAAATGCAACAATGCCAGCTAGTACTACATTGAGATTTTTAAATACTTTGATGAAACGTGGCTATGTTCTTCAGGATTCTATTACATTGAGGTATTCACTGACTCTTAAGTTCATGCATATAGGAAGTTTGATAAACTCACAAATTAGTATCCGTGATATTGCGCACCCATACTTAGCAGAACTATCAAGAAAATGTAATGAATCAGTGTGTTTAGCAATTGAGCAAGATATGGAAATTGTGTATATTGATGTTATAGATGGACCTGATGGTATGCTAAAGATAACGCAACGAGTTGGAAAAATTGCCCCTATTCACAGTACCGGAATTGGCAAGTTCATTCTACTCAATTATGACACAAAAAAACTTGATCGCATGATAGAACTTAAAGGGCTTAAAGCTTTAACTCCCCATACTATAACATCTAAAAATGAATTATTAAAGGAACTTGAAAAAATTAAAGATCAGGGATATGCTTTGGATGATGAAGAGTGTGAGTTAGGAGTGCGTTGCTTGTCTGTAGGTATAAAGGATTATTCAGGAAAATATGTTGCCGGTATAAGTGTATCAGGACCAACCACTCGTATGACAATGGATTATATTCAAAAATTTAAACAAATAGTAATTGATTCTGCTGATAAAATTTCAAATCATTTAGCATATAAAAAGGCTTAGGTAAATAAATAGATTAAAACAAACGCTAACGAAGGATCGTTAGCGTTTGTTTTACATCAACATTAAATTTAGTTTACTTTAAATATTTTTCGAACCAGTTAGTCATTTCTTCTAGCCTTCTTACTCTGTGACGTGGTTTTCCACTTCTCGAAAGCTCATGGTTTTCTCCCCTGAACATGCAAAGTCTTGAATCTACTCCATGATATTTTAAAGCAGTAAACATCTGCAGTCCTTCAGCTAGCCAGCAGCGATAATCTTCCTCAGAGTGAATGAACAACGTTGGTGTAACTGCTTGATTTGCATATTTAATTGGTGAATGAAACCACATTTTTTCAACATTGTCCCATGGTGTTGATTGGATCTGATCTGCATTGAAGTAATAACCAATATCAGTCGTTCCAAACTTAGAAATCCAGTTTGAAATGCTTCTCTGGGAAGCAGCACACTTGAATCTGTCTGTGTGCCCGATAATCCAGTTGGTCATGAAGCCTCCGTAAGACCCGCCTGTAACGCCTATGCGGCTTTTATCTATTTGAGGATATTTTTCAATGACCATATCTGTAAATTTCATTAAATCATCGTAGTCTATAGTTCCATACTTGCCTCTGATATCAGCAAACTCATCTCCTCGTCCATCACTGCCCCTTGGGTTGCAGAAGAATACAAAGTAACCTTCATTTGCCCAAAGTTGCATTTCATGGTAGAAAATTTCACCATATACTGTTTTAGGCCCTCCATGAATATCAAGTATACCTGGATAACACTTGGTTTCATCATAATCTGCCGGTTTTAAAACAAAGCCTTCGATTATTACTCCGTCATTAACGAATTCTAATGGTTCAGTTTTAATTATTTGTTTAGTTTCAAATATTTTTTCATTGAATTTAGATAATTGTGTTTCTGTATTAT
>JAQSYS010000335.1 GCA_029256005.1 Sedimentibacter sp. | reverse complement strand
TATTTCACAATAATTGACACAAACTTTTCAAGATATTTTTGGTCTGTTTCATTAAATCTGTTTAGAATCGGACTATCAATATCAAGAACTCCTATTAATCTTTCATTCTTTATTATTGGAACTACAATTTCCGAGTTTGACGCTGAATCACATGCAATGTGACCAGGAAACTCATGAACATTTTTTACTAGCTGTGTTTCTTTTGTTATAGCTGCAGCACCGCATACACCTTTGCCTATTTTTATATGAGTGCAAGCAGGCTTGCCCTGAAATGGTCCAAGAATAAGTTCATCATTTTTATATAAATAAAATCCTGCCCAATTTATGTCATCAAGTAAAAGCCATAAAACTGCTGATGCATTTGACATATTAGCAAGCCAATCCGGCTCCTCGCATATTAATGCTGTAAGTTTCATGTTTAAATAATTATAAAACTTATCTTGTGTTTCAAAATTAATTTTTTCTATATTATTCAACTGTATACCCTCCATTCATCTTATAGTATTATACAATAAATTATAATAATTTCAAAATTAATTCTACTGAAATAAAACAAATGACGAACCTAAAACAAAAGATTCGTCACTGCGATGCCTATATATTCAATATTTAATCAATAAATTATCTGTAGCTGCTATTTTACGACTATATTATATATTTTACCTGCTACATAAATTTCTTTAATAATTGATTTGCCTTCAATATATTTGTTAATATTTTCATCGTCTACTACCAATTTTCTAGCAGCATCAACATCAGCATCCTTTGATACCAAAATTTTACCTCTTACCTTGCCGCTTATCTGTACTGGAAGCTCTATTACATCATCAACTGTTTTTTCTTCGTTCCAAGATGGCCAGCTAGCCTGATTAAGCATTCCTCCAAAATTCATTTCTTCCCAAATTTCCTCTGAAATATGAGGAGCAACCGGGTTTAACAATAAAATAAATGTCTTAAGTTCATCTCTCGTTATATAATTGTCGCTTGAAATTTCATTTACAAAGCTCATCATAGCAGCAATAGCTGTATTGTACTTCATTGCTTCATAATCTTCAGTTACCTTTTTAATTGTTTTGTGCATTAATGTTGTATGCTTTTCAGAATAACCTTTTTCGTCAGTGACAATTTCTTGAAGCTTCCATGTTCTATCAAGGAATCTCTTACAACCTTTAACACTTGAGTCATTCCATATAGCATATTTTTCATAGTCTCCTATGAACATGATGTATGTTCTTAGGGTGTCTGCGCCAAACTCATCTATTATATCGTTAGGATTAACAACATTTCCTCTTGATTTGGACATTTTTTCGCCATCAGAACCAAGTATTAATCCTTGTGCTGTACGTTTTGCATATGGCTCTTTAAATGGCACTACACCAATGTCATAAAGGAATCTGTGCCAGAATCTTGAGTATATTAAGTGTCTGGTAACATGCTCCATACCACCGTTGTACCAATCAACAGGTCCCCAGTAATCAAATTTTTCTTTTGAAGCTATAGCATCATGATTTCTTGGATCAATATATCTTAAGAAATACCATGAAGAACCTGCCCATTGAGGCATAGTATCAGTTTCTCTTTTTGCATCTTCTCCACAAACAGGACATTTTACATTAACCCATTCAGGAATGTTTGCTAATGGTGATTCTCCGGTATCTGTAGGTTGATATTTTTCTACATCCGGCAAACTTAAAGGCAACTCTTCTTCTGGAACTGGAACCATTCCACAATGAGAACAATGAATTATTGGAATAGGCTCTCCCCAATATCTTTGTCTGTTAAATGCCCAGTCCTTCATTTTATAATTTGTTTTAGGCTCACCTAAATTTTTATCTTTTAAAAAATTAATAATTTTATCAATAGCTTCTTTTACTCTAAGTCCATTCAATATATCTGAATTTACTAATATTCCATCTTCTACATCTGTAAATGCCTCTTCCTGTACGTTTCCACCTTCAATAACCTCAATTATAGGGATATTGAATTTCTTAGCAAATTCCCAGTCTCTAGCATCATGTGCAGGAACTCCCATTATAGCCCCTGTACCATAACCCATCATTACGTAATCAGCCACCCAAATTGGCACTTCATTTCCGGAAACAGGGTTTATTGCAGTAACTCCTTTTATTTCAATTCCTGTTTTATCTTTTGCAAGTTGAACTCTTTCGAACTCAGTTTTCTTTTTTGATTGTTCTTGATATTCCTTAATATCATCCAAATTAGTAATCTTGTCAGCATATTTTTCAAGGTATGGATGTTCAGGAGCCATAACCATGTATGTTACACCATATAATGTATCAGGTCTTGTTGTGAATACCCTTAATTTATCATTTGTATCTTTTAATATAAAATCAACCTCTGCACCATAAGAACGTCCTATCCAGTTTTCCTGTTCTAATCTTATTCTAGGTAGGTAGTTAACTTCATTTAATCCATCCAGTAGTTTATCAGCATATTCTCTTATTCTTAAAAACCAAACATCTTTCTCCATCTGCACAACTTCATTTCCACAACGGTCACACACCCCGTTTTGTGAATCTTCATTTGCAAGCACTACCTTACAATGGTTGCAGAAGTTAACATAGGATTTATCCTTAAATGCGAGTCCGTGCTTAAATAATTGCAAGAATATCCACTGTGTCCATTTGAAATATTCAGGATCTGTTGTATCAACAGTTCTATTCCAGTCAAAAGAGTATCCTGCTGCCTTT
>JAQSYS010000334.1 GCA_029256005.1 Sedimentibacter sp. | reverse complement strand
TACAATATAATAAGAAAGAAAATTACAATTGGGTATTAAAAGCTTTAGAAAAAGAGAAAAGGTATGACTTAATAGGTTATGGACAAAAATGCCTTATAAAACCAAAAAATTAAGAATAAATGAGTATAATTTAAGGGTTTTTTAATAATTAAATTATTGCAAAATCTTTCATGGTACGTTAATATTAAATATGAAATATGAAATAAAACTCAAGAGGTTACTATATGAACAGAAAATCTAGACGCAAGAAAAAAAGAATTAGATTGTTGTCAATCGGAATAGTATTAATTATTGGAATATTGGCAGCAACTTATGTTGTAAATGGAATGGGTAAAAACTCAAACATCAATGATGAAAACATCGGCGAGGAAACTGATCCTGTTGTTAATGTTCCTAAACCTGATGAAATTAAGGAACCAGAAGTTAAACCAAATATAACTGTTAACATAAAAGCAACTGGAGATATCATGTTTCATCCATCTCAGTTAGATGGAGCGTATGATTCTGCAACCGGAGGCTATGATTTTCACAACAGCTTTAAAGCAGTAAGAGATATTTTACAGGCTGCTGATATAGCTATAGCAAATTTTGAAGGAACAACTGCAGGGAATTCTGTTTATGCATTTCAAGGTTATCCTCTATTTAATGCACCTGATGAAGTATTGGATGCTATTAAGGAAGCAGGATTTGATATATTGTCTACTGCCAACAATCATAGCTTGGATACAAGGAAAGCCGGTGTGATAAGAACTGTAGAACAAATTAAAGCAAGAGGCATGGATACAATTGGAACATATGTTGAAAAACCAGAGACTAGAGTTTTAATAAAAGATATTAAGGGCATTAAATTTGCATTCCTTTCATATACAGAGATGTTGAATGGTCTTGAATCAACAATGACACCTAGTGATTTAGATTCAATGATAAATGTCATAAATGAAACAAAAATACTTGAAGATATAGCTTATGCAAATAGCAAAAATGCCGATATAATAATTGCATATCTTCATTGGGGTGATGAATATGCTAGAGTTCAAGCAGCAAGACAAGAAATACTGGCTGAAAAACTTATTTCTGAAGGTGTAGACATAATATTAGGAAGTCATCCTCATGTTATTCAACCTGCACAAAAGCTTGAATACATGGGTGAAACAAAGTTTGTAGCATATTCAATGGGTAATTTTTTATCAAATCAAAGGGTTGAAACTTTGGTTCCTTACGGAATGACTGAGGAAATATCAAAGTATACAGAAGATGGAGTAATTGTTGATATTAATATTGAAAAAAATGGCGAGACAGGAAAAGTAATATTAAAGGATATCAGTTATATTCCTTTATGGGTTTATAAAGGAACAACAGAGGGCGGGGGTACCGAGCATGTTGTTTATCCTATAATGGAGTATATTGAAAGTAATGAGTTCAATGACAATGTGAAATCAAGAATGCAAAGATCATTAAGTGATACTTCTAAGCAGATGGAATTGTTGGAGAGCAATACTGTAGAATAATTATAATATTGGGGATGTGGTGGCATGGAGCAGATTAAATTAATTTTCTCAAACATCAGATTAAACAGCATAGTAGATATCGGTCTTGTTTATTATGTGTTGTATCACGGGTATTTGTTGATTCGTGATATGAGAGCTAAGCAGTTGGTTAAAGGAATTGTGCTGCTGGTAGCATTAATACCGATTTCTGAAATATTCCAACTTAATATGATAAAATATATATTAGAACATACTTTTCAAGTTGGTGTAATTGCATTGGTTGTTGTGTTCCAGCCTGAGATTAGAAAGGCACTAGAGTATATTGGAAGAACATCGTTTACTTTAACTAATATCGAAAAAAATTCTCAAACTTCAGAGCAGGTTATTAAGGAAATAGTTTCTGCCACATCATCTTTGGCACGTCAAAAAATTGGGGCTTTGATTATATTTGAACAAAAAATAGGGCTCAATGATATTGCTGAAAGCGGGACTAAATTAAATGCAAATATTTCAAGCGGCCTATTAATAAATATTTTTATTCCAAATACACCGCTCCATGATGGTGCTGTAATTATAAAGGATTATACAATAAGAGCAGCTGGTTGTTTTTTGCCACTGACCGAAAATAACCTTCTATCAAAGGATATAGGCACAAGACACAGGGCAGCAATCGGAATGACTGAAAAATCAGATGCTATAGCACTTATTGTATCTGAAGAGACAGGTTATATTTCATATGCAGTTGAAGGAAGGCTTTATAGAAATATTCAAATAGAGGAACTTCAATATCTTTTGTCCGGAATATATGTGGACAATGACAAGGTAAATATAATTGATAAATGGAGAAACAGAAATGAAGATAAAAAACGATAAAATAGTAATTCAAATAACTTGTTTAGTTGTTTCTATTGTTTTATGGATGTTTATCATGGTAGAAACCAATCCGGCTCAAGAAAAAACATTTACCAATGTCCCTATAACAGTCAAAAATTTAGCTGCTTTGGAAAATTCAAATTTAGTTTTAATGAATTCTGATAAGGATCATTTATCAGTAAGTGTTAAAGTAAAAGGCTCAATTGATGAAATAAGTGAATTAAGCAAAAATGAGTTTTCGGCTTTTATAGATGTTCTAGGTTTTTCTGAAGGAATTACTAACGCAAAAATTGAAATATCGGGTCCAAGCGGCGTTGAAATTACAAATACATATCCATCACAAATTGCATGCAACAT
>JAQSYS010000021.1 GCA_029256005.1 Sedimentibacter sp. | reverse complement strand
AAGATGCAAGATTTGTGGAAGACCTCATGCTTATTTAAGGAAATTCGGTATATGCCGTATATGCTTTAGAGAACTGGCTTATAAAGGTCAGATACCTGGAGTTAAAAAAGCTAGTTGGTAAAATTTTATAAAATGGAAGGAGGTTACTTACATGGTAATGACAGATCCTATCGCAGATATGTTAACGAGAATAAGAAATGCTAATCATTCAAAACATGAATTTGTTGATATACCAGCTTCTAAAATAAAGAAGGAAATAGCTAACATATTGTTAGAAGAAGGTTATATTAAAGGTTTTGATGTTATAGATGACGCAAAACAAGGTATTATAAGAGTTGAACTTAAATACCAGCAAAATAAAGAAAGAGTTATAACAGGCATAAAGAGAATATCAAAACCTGGACTTAGAGTTTATGTAGGAAAAGAAGAAACTCCAAGAGTTTTAGGCGGCTTGGGTATAGCTATACTTTCAACATCACAAGGAATTGTGACTGATAGAAAAGCAAGAACACAGGGTGTTGGCGGAGAAGTAATCTGCTACGTATGGTAATAATAACGAATAGGAGGTGCTAAGATGTCAAGAATAGGTATCAAACCTGTAAATATACCTGCGAATGTTGAAGTATCAATCGATAAAAACAACTATGCAATTGTTAAGGGACCAAAGGGACAAATTGAACAACAGCTTGCAAAGGCAATGGAAATTAAAGTTGAAGGTTCAGAAATTAATGTTTCCAGACCAAATGATGAAAAAGAAAACAGATCACTTCATGGTCTTACAAGAACTCTTATCAGCAACATGGTAGTTGGGGTTACAGATGGATTTACTAAAACACTTGAAATAGTAGGTGTTGGATATAGAGCACAAAAACAAGGAAGTAAATTAGTATTAAACTTAGGTTTTTCACATCCTGTTGAAATGGAAGATCCTAACGGAATTGAAACAGCAGTTGAAGGAACTAATAAAATAGTAGTAAAAGGCATAGATAAACAGCAAGTAGGAAATTACGCAGCTGTTATCAGAGACTGGAGAAGACCTGAACCATACAAGGGTAAAGGAATTAAATACTCTAATGAAGTTGTTAGACGTAAAGCTGGTAAGACTGGTAAATAACAAGATATGAAGAAAGGAGTGAGTATTAGTGCTTAAAAAAATTGATAAAAATCAAAAGAGAAAAGAAAGACACTATAGTATAAGAAACAAAATCGTAGGAACTCCTGAGAGACCAAGATTGAATATTTTTAAAAGCTCTAAGCACATATACGCTCAAGTAATTGATGATGCTACTGGTAAGACTATAGCTTCTGCATCTACATTAGATAAAGAGTTATTAGCTCAAGTAGCTGAGCTTACTAAGACAGAAGCAGCAAAATTAGTAGGCAAGACAGTAGGAGAAAGAGCGAAAAATAAAGGTATAAATGCAGTAGTTTTTGACAGAGGCGGATATTTATATCACGGAAGAGTTAAATTACTTGCAGATGGAGCAAGAGAAAGCGGACTTGAATTTTAAAAAGGAGGTTAGTCATGGAGCAACGTGGACGTATAGATGCAAGCCAATTGGATGTAAAAGAAAAAGTTATCAGCATCAACCGTGTTACTAAAGTTGTTAAAGGCGGTAGAAACTTTAGATTCAGCGTGTTAGTTGTTGTAGGCGATGAAAATGGTCATGTTGGAATAGGAATGGCAAAAGCTATCGAAATTCCGGATGCTATCAGAAAAGCCATCCAAGATGCTAAGAAGAATATGATTGAAGTGCCACTGATTAACACAACAGTGCCACATGAAATAATTGGCAGATTCGGCGCAGGCAGAGTTCTTATAAAACCAGCTAAAGAAGGTACAGGAATTATAGCTGGAGGACCTGTTCGTGCAGTGTTAGAATTAGCAGGTGTTAGAGATATAAGAACAAAATCTTTAGGATCAAGTAATCCTAGAAATGTAGTAAATGCAACAATTGAAGCCTTAAAACTTCTAAAAAAACCTGAAGATGTAGCAAAAGTCAGAGGTAAATCTGTAGAAGAAATATTAGGGTAAGAGGTGATATTATGGCAAAGATAAAAATAAAACAAATCAGAAGCATATGTTCTAAAACTCCTAATCAGATTAAGAACATGGAAGCTTTAGGTTTGAGAAAAATTGGCCACGTGGTTGAAAAAGAAGATACACCTCAAATCAGAGGAATGATCAAAAAAGTAGACTTCATGGTAGAAATAATTGAATAAAACTATAAGGAGGTGTTAAAAATGAAACTTCATGAATTAAAACCTAATCCTGGTAGTTCAAAAAATAGAAAGAGATTAGGAAGAGGTACAGCCACAGGACAAGGTAAAACTGCTGGTAGAGGAATGAATGGTCAGAAATCTCGTTCAGGCGGTGGAGTAAGACCAGGATTTGAAGGCGGACAGATGCCTCTTTACAGGAGACTTCCAAAAAGAGGATTCACAAATATTTTTGGAACTCAGTTTGCTGAGATTAATGTTGAAGTGTTAAACCAATTCGAAGATGGGGCAGAGATTACTCCGGAACTTCTTAAATCAGAGGGTATAGTTAAAAAACAACTTGATGGTGTTAAGGTGCTGGGAAACGGTGAACTTGCTAAGAAGCTTACAGTTAAGGCTCATAAATTCAGCAAATCAGCGGTAGAAAAAATCGAAGCTGCCGGCGGAAAAGCTGAGGTGATCTAAGTTGTTTGAAACTTTGAAAAATGCATGGAAAATACCTGATTTAAGAAAAAGAATGTTATTCACATTAATGATGTTAGTTGTTTACAGACTTGGAGCTGTTATACCTGTACCAGGTATTGACAGAACAGTGGTAGACAACATGTTTTCAGGAAATGCAGGAGGCTTATTGGACTTCTTTGATATGATGTCCGGTGGAGCTTTTAAAGATTTTACAATATTTGCTTTAAATATTTATCCATACATTACGTCTTCAATTATTCTTCAGTTATTAGCAATTGCTATTCCAAAACTTGAAGAAATATTTAAACGTGAAGACGGCAAGAAAAAAATGGCTCAATGGACCAGATATGTGACTGTTATACTTGCATTGATTCAAGCTACTGCATACAGCGTTGGATTCTTTAATTCAGCAATAATAGATCAGAGCTTCTTATCAATTGTGTCTGTAGTAATAGTTTTAACAGCTGGTACAGCATTCCTAATGTGGTTAGGTGAGTTAATAACAGACAAAGGTATTGGAAATGGTATATCACTCATTATCATGATTGGTATAGTATCACAATATCCTTCAGATTTAGGAACAATGATTTACCAAGTACAAAATGGTGCTGTTAACATATTGGAAATTCTATTATTCCTGATATTTGCTTTTATAATAGTTGTAGGAGTTATTGCTATACAGCAAGGTGAAAGAAAAGTACCTGTTCAGTATGCAAAAAGAGTTGTAGGTAGAAAAATGTACGGCGGACAAAACACACACATTCCTATGAAAGTGTTAATGGCTGGAGTTATGCCGGTAATATTTGCTTCAACACTTTTAGCTATACCACAGACTTTGGCATTCTTCTTCCCAGCGATGGCTTCAGGAGTTCAAAAATATTTTTCAGTAGCACAAAGTCCTGGAGTATATGTTTACACGGTATTAAATATACTCTTGATAATTTTCTTCACATATTTCTATACAGCGGTACAATTCAATCCATTTGAATATGCAAATACCCTGAAAGAAAATGGAGGATTTATACCTGGAATTAGACCGGGCAGACCAACTGCTGATTATTTGAACAAAGTTTTAAATAGAATAACAATAGCAGGAGCAGTAGCACTTGCAATTATAGCGACTATACCAACTTTAGTATTTTCATTTACAGATTTAAACATTAATTTTGGCGGAACATCACTGTTAATTGTAACTGGTGTAGCTCTTGAAACAATGAAGCAGGTAGAGGCTCAAATGTTAATGAGACACTACAAAGGTTTCTTGAAATAAGAAAGAAAGGGGTAAGGAAAATGAGAACAATTTTATTGGGACCTCCGGGAGCCGGAAAGGGAACTCAAGCTGAAACAATTGTAAAAGAATTTTCAATACCACATATTTCTACAGGAGATATCTTTAGACAAAACATTAAAGAAGGAACAGTTCTTGGTAAAAAAGCCAAAGAATTTATGGACCAAGGATTACTTGTTCCTGATGAATTAACAGTAGAACTGGTTAAGGACAGACTTAAGAAGGATGATTGCAAAAATGGATTTCTGTTGGACGGATTTCCTAGAACAATATTCCAGGCTGATGCCCTTGAAGATGCTTTAAATAGCATGAATCAAAAGCTAGATTACGTTGTTAATATAGAAGTAAGAAAAGAACTTCTTATTGATAGAGCTGTTGGAAGAAGGGTGTGCAAAGACTGCGGTCAAACATACCACATGACATTCAATAAACCTTCAAAAGAAGGAACTTGCGACAAATGCGGAGGCGAACTTCTTCAGAGAAAAGATGATACTGAAGAAACGGTTACTAAGAGAATTAATGTCTATTTAGAGCAAACAGAACCGCTTATTGATTATTACACTAAAAAGGGTATAATCATAAACATAGACGGAGAAAGACCTATAGCTGAAGTCGGTAAAGACATTGTTGCAAAAATGAGGAAAAAGTAATATGATTATCCTCAAGACTAAAAGAGAAATAGAAGTAATGAGAAAAGCCGGTCGTTTAGTAGCAAAATCTCATGAGTTAGTGAGAGAATATATTAAACCTGGTGTTACTACTAAAGAACTTGACCAGTTGGTTGAAGAATTCTTAAGATCTCAAAATGCTATACCTACATTTAAAGGTTATGGTGGATTTCCATTTTCAATATGTGCTTCTGTAAATGAAGAGGTAGTTCACGGATTTCCTAGCGACAGAAAGCTTTTAGAAGGCGATATTGTGAGCATTGACATCGGTGCTACCTTTGAAGGATACGTAGGGGATAGTGCAAAGACATTTTACGTTGGAGAAGTTGAAGATGAAAGAAGACGACTTGTGGAGGCAACAAGACAAAGTTTCTATGAAGGAATTAAGTTTGCTAAAACCTCATTCAGGCTGTCGGATATATCGCATGCTATACAACAGTATGCGGAAAGTCAAGGCTTCTCAGTTGTAAGAGACTTTGTAGGGCACGGAGTTGGTAAGAATATGCATGAATCACCGCAAATACCAAACTTCGGAAAACCAGGCAAGGGACCGCGGCTGCAAGAAGGAATGGTGCTTGCTATTGAACCTATGATAAATGCAGGAAAGTATAATGTTAAGGTACTTGACAACGACTGGACTGTGGTGACTGTGGATGGGAGACCATCGGCTCACTATGAGCACACGGTTGCAATTACTGATGGAGAACCAGAGCTTTTAACCGTAATATAGGGGTGATTTATTGGAATTAACAACAGATTTGAAAATTGGTCAAATAGTTAAATCTAAAGCAGGAAGAGATAAGGACAGAGTCTGTATCATATACCAGATTTTAGATGAACAATATGTTTTAGTATGTGACGGAGATCTTAGAAAACTAAGCTCCCTTAAAAAAAAGAAAGTGAAGCATTTAGTGATTTATAATACAGTATTGACAGAATTTGCAGACAAAGTACAAAGCAATGAAAATCTAGATGATGCATTTATAAAAAGGCTGTTAGAGCCTTATACAACTGGTGCATCTAAAGAAATGGAGGTTGAGTGATCAATGTCCAAGAAAGATGTAATAGAAGTCGAAGGGAAAGTCCTGGAAGCACTTCCTAATGCAATGTTCAAAGTTGAGCTTCAAAACGGGCACCAGATTTTAGCGCATATTTCTGGAAAACTGAGAATGAATTATATCAGGATTCTTCCAGGTGATACAGTAGCTGTTGAATTATCACCGTATGATTTGACAAGAGGAAGAATAACCTGGAGAAAGAAGTAAGGAGGTATTACAATGAAAGTAAGACCATCAGTAAAACCTATGTGCGAAAAATGCAAGATTATCAGAAGAAAAGGTAAAGTAATGGTAATTTGCGAAAATCCAAAGCACAAACAAAAACAAGGTTAAGATGAGAATAGTTAATATATTAAGTAGCTACGAAGGTAGGAGGTGTAAACTTAATGGCCAGAATATCAGGTGTTGACTTACCAAGAGAAAAAAGAGTAGAAGTAGGATTAACTTATATCTACGGTATTGGCAGAGCAACTTCTAACAAAATTTTAAAAATAACAGGCATTAATCCTGATACTAGAATTAAAGACCTGACAGAAGATGAAATACAACAATTAAGAAATGAAATTGATAAGCATCCTGTAGAAGGTGACTTAAGAAGAGAAATTTCATTAAACATAAAAAGATTAAAAGAAATCAACTGTTACAGAGGAATCAGACATAAAAGAGGATTGCCTGTAAGAGGACAAAATACTAAAAACAACTCTAGAACTAGAAAAGGTCCTAAGAGAGTTTCAGGAAAAAAATCTAAAAAGTAAAAGGAGGGACTTAAGTGGCAGCTAAAAAACAACAAAAAACAACAAGAGTAAGAAAAAGAGAACGTAAAAATATTGAAAAAGGCCAGGCACATATTAAGTCTACTTTTAACAATACACTTGTAACTCTAACTGACTTGCAGGGAAATGCAATTTCTTGGGCAAGCTCAGGCCAATTAGGATTTAAGGGTTCAAGAAAATCTACTCCATATGCAGCATCTATGGTAGCAGAAGAAGCTGCAAAGAGAGCTATGGAACATGGCTTAAAAACAGTAGAAGTATACGTTAAAGGACCAGGCTCAGGAAGAGAAGCTGCAATAAGATCATTGCAGGCAGCCGGACTTGAAGTTAATTTAATAAAAGACGTTACTCCGATACCACACAATGGTTGTAGACCACCAAAACGTAGAAGAGTATAATAGAAACGAGGTGAAAAGATGGCAAGATATACTGGACCTGTATGCAGAATATGCAGAAGAGAAGGCTTAAAGTTATATTTAAAAGGCGACAGATGTTATACTGACAAGTGCTCAATAGGAAGAAGAAATTATGCTCCTGGACAACACGGTCAAAATAACAAAAAATTAACTAACTATGGTATTCAGTTAAGAGAAAAGCAAAAAGTTAGAAAGTATTACGGAGTTTTGGAAGGCCAATTTGCAGAATATTTCAATATTGCTGATAAAATGGCTGGAAAGACTGGTAGTAACCTGTTAAAATTGTTAGAGTTAAGATTTGACAATATTATTTACAGATTAGGCTTTGCTAGTTCAAGACCTGAAGCAAGACAATTGGTAGTTCATGGACACTTTACAGTAAATGGTAAGAAAGCAGATATTCCATCAATGATTCTTCAAGTAGGCGATGTAATCCAAATAAAGGAAAAAAGCCAAAGCTCTGATAAATTCAAAGCTTTAGTTGAAAATCACAAAAAAACTGCACCTCAATGGTTGCAGGTAGAACCTGATAACTTTACAGGAAGAATAATTGCTGAGCCTGCTAAAGAGGATATTGAAATACCAATAGAAGAGCATCTGATTGTCGAGTTGTACTCTAAGTAATAGAGAATTAAGAATTATTACCCTCGGCAAACATCACATCTAAGGAGGGTTGGGATGATAGAAATAGAAAAACCTAATATTACGTTAATTGAAAAGAATGATGATAACACATATGGGAAAATAGTAGTTGAACCACTTGAAAGAGGTTATGGAACAACACTTGGAAATTCACTCAGAAGGATACTTCTTTCATCGTTACCAGGAGCAGCTGTAACATCAATCAACATCCAAGGCGTATTGCATGAATTTTCAACAATACCAGGAGTAAGAGAAGATGTAACAGAAATAATTCTTAATATAAAGAATCTCGCTGCCAAAATGAACGTATCTGGATCTGCACAGCTTCTTATAGACGCTAAAGGCCCTAAAGAGGTTACAGCAGCAGATATCATTACAGGCGGGGATGTAGACATAATAAATGAAGATTTGCATATTGCGACTCTTGAAGAAGGTTCTGAACTCATTATTGAGATGGAAATGGAACAAGGAAGAGGATATGTAATAGCAGAAAGAAACAAAAAGGAAAATCAGTCAATTGGTGTTATTCCTATAGATTCTATCTATACACCCGTTAAGAAAGTTAACTTTGGCGTTGAAGATACAAGAGTAGGAAACAGAACTGATTTTGATAAATTGACAATTGAGATTTGGACTAACGGAACAATCGAACCTGAAGAAGCTGTTTCTTTAGGAGCGAAAATATTAAATGAACATCTTAACTTATTTATATCATTGACAGATCATGTAAATGACGTAGAAATTATGGTTGAAAAAGAAGAAGATGAAAAAGAAAAAGTTTTAGAAATGACAATAGAAGAACTTGATTTATCAGTTAGATCTTACAACTGTCTAAAGAGAGCAGGAATAAATACTGTAGAGGAACTTACATACAAGTCAGAGGATGACATGATGAAAGTTAGAAACCTCGGAAAGAAATCTTTGGATGAAGTAGCAAAAAAACTTGAAGAATTAGGTTTATCCTTAAGAAAAAACGATAATTAGCAGTAAAAGGAGGACTAAGCATGGGTAGTCACAGAAAGCTTGGTTTCGAAACTAGCCACAGAGTAGCAATGCTTCGTAATATGACTGCTGACTTGATTAATCACGGCAAAATTGTTACTACAGTAACAAGAGCTAAGGAATTAAGAAGAGTTGCAGAAAGAACAATTACTCTCGGCAAAAGAGGAGACCTGCATGCAAGACGTCAGGCAGCAGCTTATTTATATGATCCAAATGCAGTATCTAAGCTGTTTGAAGAAGTTGCTCCTAAATACAAGGAAAGAAATGGTGGATACACCAGAATTCTTAAATTGGGACCACGCAGAGGCGATGGAGCAGAAATGGCGATAATTGAACTAGTATAGTTCAAGTATAATAAAATTATAAACTTAGGGATTAGGGTTACTTAGTCCCTTAAAGTTTGTTAGCGACTTAAATTAATTTTTAAGCCGCTTTTTTTATCGGAAATTTTTCTACTTTTATTAAGTTTCATTATTATATTCACTAGTATGTAACTTAAACATCTTTAACAGAAAGGAATATAATAGTGTTAGTAGAATAAAGTATATATTATTAGTTGCATAAATTGATTAATAATACAAAAATAAAGGAATAAATGCTGTGATTAAATATACATGAAATAACTTTGCATATGATAAAATGTAAAAATAAATCAAAATTTAATGGTCCCTTGAAAGTTGTAATATGCTAAGAGTGTAAAGTAAACCCTCTATGGATGCACTAAATATGCTTTGTGTAAATATACACTAGAAACAAATTAATTCATATCGTTAATTATGTATCAATATTCCTTTATTAGACTTTAAGCAACAAAATTTGATTTTTTGCAATACTCTACAGTTGAGACGGTAAAAATAACCAAATAGACAATCAAATATTACAAACAGCTATGCTTTAATAATCATATAAGTAAACATAGATGTTTTGATTATGTGTAATTATACATTGTAAAAGAGACAAGTTTATGATAATATAACTATATATTGTACATGCTACAATAAATATTAATAGTAGGGTGGAAATATGGCAAAATGGTACATTATAGAAATATTTGTAAACTTTCTACAAGTATATGTAATTTATAATACGTATGATTTATTTTTCAACCGCAGATTAAAATTTAAGCATTCAGTTACATTGGGTGTTTTATTTATGACAGCTGTATTAAGTTATTTGAATTTTAATATATCGATTAATTCAAATCCCTATTTTTATTTAGGGTATATATTTATGCTTTTTTTAGTGAGCTTAATTATATTTAAAGGTAAAGTTTTCCCCAAAATTATGACCATATGTATGCTTATAGTTGGTCTTGGTATTTGTGAACTGATAGCTGCTGCGCTAATATCTTCAGCTTCAGGATTAAATTTAATGTCAATACAGGAGCAAACTTTCGGAAGGTTTGAGGTTATGGTTATATCTCAAACTGTGTTTGTGTATTTGTATTTATTATTAAAGAAAAACAAGTACAGGAAAGAAAATAATAATCTTAATAACAAATATTATTTGATGGTTGTAGCAATTTTAATTTTGACTGTAACAGTAATAGTTTTATTAATATGGATGTATGGTAATATTAATGTAGATAATGATAATTTAAATAGCAAGTTAGTTATTATGACTTTGTGTGTTAGCTTAATATCGATTATTGCAATTGTTTTAACAGATCGTATTTTGAAAGATATGGGTGAAAAACATAAAAATGATCTAGAATTGCAAAAAATGAAGCTGGAACATTCTTACTTCTCTGATGTGAATACTATTTTAGAGGAAATACGAATTTTAAGACATGATTTAAGAGGTGAACTTGCCGTAATTTATGGATATAATGAACTCAATCAAAGAGAAAAAATAAGCAATCATATTGAAAAAAAACTTAAAGAATTGGATATACAGCATATGCCACAAATTGACGACGAAAATATACTGTCTGCATTTTTAAATTTCAAATTTAAGGAAGCAAAGTCTAACAATATTACTGTCGATTTTAAAAGCAATTTAAGTGGAGATGATGAAATTTATATTGATAAAGAAGATATATGCAGAATTTTAAACAATATTATGAATAATGCAATAGAAGCTTGCTCAAAATGTGAGCAAAAGTATGTTAAATTATCCATTAACAAGTATAATGACTACATTTTTATCAAATCCGAGAATCCTTATATGGATAAGTTACAAGTTGATGGTAAAAGAATTCTTACTATAAAAAGTGATAAGTCAATGCACGGATATGGTTTGAAAAGTGTTATAAACATTGCTGAAAAGTTCAATGGATTTGTTGACATTAACTATGATAACAACATATTTAAAGTTAACGTGCAAATGCTTAATAAAGAAAATTCAAATGCATATTCACTTAATTAAAGGATTAGTCATTAAAATATAAAGTAAGATTTTTTTATCAATAATTTGCCGTTTGGTCAATAAAAATAACCTAATAAAATATTTTCGTAAAACGTATTGAAATTAATTGAAATTTGATGTATTATGTAAAAAATGTTTGAAGGAGGAATATAAATGAGAAAATCTTTATCCTTTTTATCCTGTATGGCTGCGTTTTTAGTAGCAACAGCACAAACAACAATGGGAGCGACATGCATACTGCTGGTTAATCAGCCAAAGGTACCACAGTGTTTGCTGAAAGATGATAAATAAAGTTTCAGCAATATTATCTGAAGAAATTAAGCTTAGGCTTAATTCTTCAGATAATGAAAAAGAAATATATGCATATAGTATTGAAGTTATATTATCGTTGTTGATTAATTTTATTATTCTTGCCATAACAGCATATATATTAAAAAAGCCCGCAGAGCTTATAATTTTTTTAATATTTTTTTCTGGACTCAGAATTTATGCCGGAGGCTATCACGCTAAAACTCATATTGAATGCATATCTATATCCTTTGTAATATTTATCATTTCTTCCTTAAGCAATAATATTTTTAAGCCATATAGTGAAATTTTACTTTTGACAGGAATAGCATTTTCTGTATTTATGGTTTTTGTATATGCTCCTGCTGAAACTGAAAATAAACCGCTGAGCAAAGAAGAACAAATCAAATATAGGAAATTTAGCAGAATAATCGTTTTAACATTATCAGTAGTTGCTATTATTTTGTATTTCATGAGAGCTACAACCAATCATATATTTATAACAGCAGTAGTATCTATGATAATTGAATCAATAAGCTTGTTGAAAAAGTAAATATGCAAATTTGAAAGAATTGACAACGTAATGATGTCAATTTTTTATTTTAATAATATTTAGCTATTAAAAACATTTATTTGTATGAATTACTTTTTATGTTATAATAAGTATATAATTATGAAACAAAGGTCAATGTCCTTGATTTATTTATCAGCGTGGAACTTATGGTATAATGAACATATTAATGAGGAAGTGGATTATATGGCGTATAATATTGCGGTATGTGATGATTCTGTTGAATACTGTGAAATAGTAGCAGAAATGATTAAAGTGGCTGTTTCAAGAAATAATATAAATTGTAATTTATATACTTATGTTTCAGGGAAAGATCTTATAAAATCTTTTAATGATATGAAGTTTGATATAATTTTTTTAGATATGGAAATGGAAGAAATAAATGGCATAGATACAGGGCTGTTAATAAGGGAGATAAGCAAAGATACTTTGATTATTTATTTGACTTCACACAGAGAATATGCTTATGAATCTTATCAGGTAAAAGCAAAGGACTATCTTTTAAAGCCTGTCAAGTTAAATGTTATAGAACGAGTATTAACAGAATGTGCTGAAGAATTAAAAAGGAATATAAATTACTTGGATGTAAGGGATGTAGATGGGGTTTTTTACCGTATTCCTATTAATGAAATTACACATATTTTAAGAAAAAAAGAAGACAGAAAGCTACATATATATACTTTAGATACAAAAGAAATAATAATAGTACAAACATTGGAAAGTATTGAAAATGAGCTGACTTCAAATAATAGTTTTGCAAGATCAGGCAAATCATGCATTATTAATCTGGAAAATGTAAGAGCAATAGTAAAAAATGAAATATCCTTTTGCAATGAAGCAGTGGAATATGCCAGCAGACGATGCTTGCCTATATTATTAAAAAAATTAAGAATTATAACCGTTCAATCAATGAATGAGACCAAACAGCCTTCAGATATTGCATAATATTAATTATTAGTGTATTATAATTTTATATTTGGGGGCAAT
>JAQSYS010000333.1 GCA_029256005.1 Sedimentibacter sp. | reverse complement strand
ATTAAGTATAAGTTCAACATCAAAACTTTTAAAAAAATATTGTAAGCCGCAAGGGATTCATTCATCTAAATGGTGAAAATAATTTGTTCGATTTTTGACAAATCGTAAACTTTGTTCTTTAAAAAGGAACAAAATCATGGTACAATCTCTATAAAATTTTGGAATAATAAAAAGATAATCACAATAGTTTTAATAGCATTTGAATTCATTAAAAGGATATCTGAACTTATTGTTAGAAGTTCAGAACTGGTATAATACTTGAAATTAAGGTTTATAAACATTAAGAATATTAATATAGTCATCCTCATTATTATTGCTTTTTTTATTTCATTCAACAGTAATTTTGATACCTCATTAGAGGAATTTGAAGAAACTGCAAGGGCAAGGGAAGTTCTTCTCAGAGAACACATCCAAATAAGCAGCAGTTTTATAAAAAATATGGCCATATACGGAAACCTTTTTTTTGAAAATGAGGATGTAATTGATAACAAATATTTTAACCTTTTAACATATGAAGCAGATACAAATATTTTCAGCTTGGATTCTATAAAAGGTACACAGTATGAAAATGATGCAGGAAACATAACAGGACTCGGCCAAATTCCAGAAAGAGGAACGGTAAGAAATGAAATAAACCTTGCACTGCAATACAATATGTTCTTTTCAAGTCATTATAAAAAATATCCTGATGTGGCGTGGCTGTATTACACAAGCGAAAGCAACTTTATAAATATGTTCCCATGGATTTCATCAAAAGACTTTAAATTTGCAGAAAATCTTAAAACCGTGGAGTTTTTTAAAGTGGCAAACCCGGAGAATAATCCCCAGCGTAAAATTGTATGGACTTCAGCATATGTTGATCATGCAGGCAAAGGGTTGATGGTTACTTTGTCAGGGCCAGTATATGACAATGACATATTTAAAGGTGTAGTGTCATTGGATTTGACAAATGTATGGCTTAAAGACATAATTAATTCTAATTACGATAGCTACCTGATAGACGAAACGGATACAATACTGGCAACCAGCAGCAAAAGTTTGAATTCTGATCAAATCTCTAAAATATATGATTTAAGTGAAGTTTCTAAAAATGATGTAGGAAAAATGAAATCTTACGAGAAAGACAAAGTACATAGATTGGGTGGCTATTATTTTTATTCTGCTTCATTTGATGATACACCATGGAATTTATTTTTCAGGGTACCTGTTTGGAGAATTGCAGTTGAATCTTTGGTAACAACATTTCCAATATTGGTTATAAGCCTCTTGCTCCTTATTTCAATACAACAGGTTCATGAACGTAAAAAAAGTGAATCAGAAGTAAAAAAGGAAAGAGAACTTTTTAAAACCACTCTTTTCTCAATCAATGAAGGAATAATTGTTACAGATAATAATGGAAAAATCACTCTGATGAACAATATTGCGGAACAAAGAACAGGGTGGAAAAAACAACAAGCATATGGTCAAGACTTCAAAAATGTGTTTGACAGCATTAACATTAATACAGGGCTAAAAAGTATAAATCCGGTTAAATATGTGCTGGAAACAAAGGAAAATTATGATTTTGAGCAAAATACCGCATTAATTTCAAACAGCGGATCGGAAATTTATATAAGAGGCAGTGCAGCAGGAATTATTTCTGATGACAATCTCATAACTGGAGTTGTAGTTTCATTTAAGGATATGACAGTTGAATATGAACAGGAAAAAGAAATTGAAGAGTTCCTCAATTTGAATCTTGATTTGTTGTGCTTCACAGACACAGATGGGATATTCCACAGGATTAATAAGAAGTTTGAGGATGTTCTTGGATATAAGGCTGAAGACCTTGAAGGAAAGAGTATTTTTTCATTTATGTATACAGAAAATTCAGATAATTTAGTTGCAAATACCGCTGATGAAAATCATATACCTGCAGATTTCATAAACAGGTTCCTTTGCAAAGATGGTTCGTATAAATATCTTGAATGGCACACACAGCCGAGTGTTGGCAAATATATATATTATTCTGCGAGAGATATTTCGAAAAAAATTGCAACTGAGAAAAGGTTAAGGGAAGATGCATTTAAAGATCAGCTGACAGGCATTAACAACAGGCGTTTATTTGATACTATTATAGACAATGAAATTGAAATATCAGAAAAAAGCAATAAACCGCTATCAATGATATTGCTTGATTTAGATAATTTTAAAATTGTCAACGACACATATGGGCATCTCGTCGGGGACGAATTATTAAAACAATCAGCTCAAACAGTAAGCGGCATCATACGCAACTCTGATATTTTTGTGAGGTACGGAGGAGAAGAGTTTGTGATATTGATGTCTCAAACATCAGAAGACGGAGCTGTTTTATTGGCTGAAAAAATCCGTGCTGCTTTGGAAATAAATATTTATCCTGTGACTGGAAGACAAACTGCAAGCTTTGGCGTAGCTGTCAGAATGAAGGGTGAATCTTTTGAAAACTGGTATCAGCGGCTTGATGAAGCACTGTACAAGGCTAAAAGATCCGGTCGAAATAAAGTTGTTGCAGCCAGTTCAATGGAATAAAACATACCCCACAGAAAAATTGTGGGGTAATTTTGTAATGAGTCTATATTATATGGGTGAATCTTACTATTTTATGTATTCATCACTTATTAAAATATCACCAAGTATGTCAGAAGGAATTTCAAATTCTAAAACTCCCATATATCCAGGTGCAACCTCATATTTGTCAAATGAAATAATAAGTTTGTTTTCACTGTTTATATAAAAGCTTTGATTG
>JAQSYS010000332.1 GCA_029256005.1 Sedimentibacter sp. | reverse complement strand
CTATATAATATAATATTGGACGCAACTGTAGGACCACAACCAGCCATTCTCTGCCAAGGCTTTTTATACCACTCTTGATTGCAACCATAATATTTTTCACTTGTAATATCATCCAAAATTTCTAAATACTCAGGATTTTTAATTGATATCTTAGTCATCTATTTCTCACCATTCTATGTTTATTTAATTTTATTTATTATATCATAAGTGCAACCTGCTTATCAGGTTGCTTCACACCGATACAATGAATACATTAATCAGCAAAGACGGCAGTCTTTGTTTCATCTGTTGTATTTATTATATCACAAATTATAAATTATATATTATATTTAATTTCAGGCAAAAAAAATCCTGCGTAGCAGGATTATATATTGTACAATATTTTTGAAAGAAACTCTTTTGCTCTTTCGTGTGTTGGATTTGAAAAGAAATCTGCCGGAGCACTTTCTTCCAGGATTTGACCTTCATCCATAAATAATATCCTATTTGCAACGCTTTTGGCAAAACCCATCTCATGTGTAACAACTACCATGGTCATTCCTTCCTCTGCCAAATCCTTCATGAGTTTTAACACCTCGCCAATCATTTCAGGGTCAAGTGCTGATGTTGGCTCATCAAATAGCATAATGTCCGGCTTCATTGCCAAGGAGCGAACTATTGCTATTCTTTGTTTTTGACCTCCGGAAAGTTTGTTGGGATACTCATCCTTCTTATCTGTAAGACCAATTTTTCCAAGAAGCATCAAAGCTGTTTCTTCAGCTTCTTCTTTTTTTTGTAGTTTAAGCTTAATTGGCGCTAACGTAATATTTTCCATGACCGTCAAATGAGGAAATAAATTAAAATGTTGAAAGACCATTCCCATCTTCTGTCTTACTTTATTTATATCACATTTTTTGTCTGTAATTTGTTGTCCTTCGAAAATAATACTTCCTGAATCAGGAATCTCAAGAAGATTCATGCACCTAAGCAATGTGCTTTTACCTGAACCGGAAGGACCTATTATAACAACTTTTTCCCCTTTACTGATAGTTGTACTCACATTTTTTAATACATGATTACTGCCAAAGATTTTATTAACGTTTTTAATTTCTATCACCTTGAGAAAGCCTCCTTTCCAGTCTTTTTTGCACAGTTCCCAAACCAAGAACCATTACTAGATAGCATAATGCAATAGTATATAATGAAAAAAACGGTTCATATGTCCTGCTTCTCACTAAATTCCCTGCATTTGTTAAATCTATTACCGGAATGAAACCAGCAACAGATGTTTCTTTTAAAAGAGCAATAAATTCATTTCCAAGAGCAGGCAATATATTTTTAATTGCTTGTGGCATTATGATAAAAAACATGGTTTTATTATTGTTAAGACCCAGAGATAATCCTGCTTCCATCTGACCTTTGTCGACAGATTCAATTCCTGCACGTGCAATTTCAGCCACATATGCTCCTGAATTTATACCAAATGTCATTATCGCTATAAACACAGTGCTGTCAATGCCTGTAAAAATTATATAATACATAATCAACAGTTGCACAACAACTGGTGTCCCTCTTATTAATGAAACATAAACTTTGCATATTAAATCTAAAATAAAGAGCTTCTTGTTGTTTTTAGCGCTGTATCTAATAATAGCAACAAAAATCCCTATTGCTATTCCCATCAGTGTTGCAAAGAATGCTATTAAAATTGTATTTTTTATGCCGGTAAGAAACAATTGATATCTTGCATCGACTATAAATGTTTTATTAAAGCTTATTAAAAATTCATTCATATTTCATCCTCCATAAATGTTAAATATCACTGAGAATACAAAAGGCGATTGCTGCAAGCAGTTATCGCCTTTTAAACTATAACATTACTTTTAATTTGAATGATTTGATATGAATTCTTCAATTTTTCCTTCATCAAGAAGTCTTTGAAGCGTCTTGTTTATTGATTCAAGTAGTTCAGTATTCCCTTGTTCAACAGCAATTCCATATGCTTCGCTTATTTCTCCGAATTTAACCGTTACAAGATTGTCAGCGTTATTTTTAACTATTTCTTCTGCTGGTAGCTTATCAATTACTACAGCATCAATTCTTCCTGTCATTAAGTCTAAAGCAGCTTCCAATGCACTAGCATATGTTTTTACTTCAGCTCCAGTATTATATAAATCTCCGTCATCTAAATTAATTGCATCAGTAACTGCAAGGTCACCGGTTGTTCCTAACTGAACACCTATTTTTTTACCCTTTAAGTCATCCATTGTTTTTAACTCAGCTTCTTTTTTAGAAATAATATTTTGAACTGATTCAACATATGGAATTGAAAAGTCAACTTCTTCTTCTCTTTCAGGCGTAATAGTCATTCCTGCTGCCACAAAATCTGCCTTTCCTGTTACAAGAGCAGGAATCAAGCTGTCAAAATCAATATGCTCTATAACAACTTCCTTACCCAAATCCTTAGCTATTTCCTGAGCTATATCGGCATCAACACCTACTACCTTTTCTCCTTCAAAATATTCAAAAGGAGCAAATTCTGCATTAGTATACATTACCAATTTTTTATCTTTTTCTTTATTCTCTTCTTTTGTTTCCTGACTTGTATTGTTATCAGCAGGCTGCTCTTGGTTTCCTTTAGAGCTGCATCCTGTAAATAATGCAAATATCAAAATCATAATCAATAAAATAAAATTTAACTTTTTCATTTCTGCCTCCAAAATTTTGTCTTGTTTTTAAAAAACATAAACGTATATTAGCATTTATTGAAGGCAATGTCAAATATTTTTTCA
>JAQSYS010000331.1 GCA_029256005.1 Sedimentibacter sp. | reverse complement strand
GCTCCTGATATACGTCCGCTTGTTGCTGCAAATTGAACTGCACTTCCTGACATATATACCTGATTGTACATTATTCTGTTTGCACATTCTCCACCTGCATACAGGTTATTTATGATACTTCCGTCTTCACGTAAAACTTGGAAGTTTTCATTAGTTTTAACTCCGCCAAATGTTCCCATGGTTTTTGGATAAATCTTTAATGCATAATATGGAGCTTTTTCTATTGCAACTAAGAAATTGCTGCTCTTACCCAGAGCATCTTTACCAGCTTTTACTCCAGTATTATAATCTGCCATAGTTTTAGCAAGTACTTCTTCAGAAACTCCCATAGCTTTAGCTAATTCTTCATAAGAATCTGCCTTTACAACTTCACCTGATGATAATGCTGCTTCCAACGATCCAATAGTCTTAGCATTTGCTTCACTAGAATCTAAAATTAACCATGGTGTTTCTTGTTGAGAAACAATATTTGTAACTATTGCATAATGAGTTTCTTCATTAATAAAACGCTCACCCTTTTCATTTACTAAAACTTTAGTCCAATCCCATGCTAATCCGCTAGTTCCTTCTACCTTTGCTCCAAATGATAATCCAATTGACCAAGGATCTTCATATAAAGCTGCCCCAACTTTTTCTGCCATTAATATTCCATCTCCTGTATGTCCTGCGGAAGCAGCACTTAATTCAGCTGTTCCAGCTAACTCAGGAGCAAATCTTTCTAAAAGCTCTTCGCTCTTAGCAAATCCACCTGCAGCTAAAATTACTTTCTTTGCATTTATTATTATTTTTCCATCTTTACCTTCTGCTACAACACCAATTACATCGCCCTTTTCATCTGTAATTAGTTCTGTAGCTTTAGTTTCAGTCATAACTTCAATATTATTTTTTCTCACGAAGTTCTCAATGCTTTGTATTAAAGCAGCTCCACCCTTTTTGCCATCTGCTTCAGAAGGGAAATGAATTCTTTTAACGAAATCTACTCCGTAACCTTCTACACTGCCATACTTATGTCCAACGTAATCAGCAAGCCATTCAGTTGTTATTACGGCTTCATCCATAAATTTGTCTACAACATCATAATTAGGATAAATACTGTCAGGATTACTTGTAGCCTGACGTTCTTTCCATAACTGCATCCATGACTCTTTTGTATCAGTAATGCCTAATTCACGTTGGAATTTTGTATCAGTAGCAGAAATACCACCACCTGATAAAGCTGTGGAGCCTCCTGTTATTGCGAGCTTTTCCAACACTATTACATCAGCGCCATTCTCAAAAGCTGAAGCTGCTGCTGTTAAGCCTGTTCCGCCGGCACCTACAATAACTATGTCTGTTGTCAACTTAGTTTCTTTATCACTTGTTTTATCTGAGTCTTTTTTTACTTTAAGCCCTTCAACATCGCCACCGGCTTGTTTGATACAATCTTCAACCGCAGCTAAAACTGCCTTAGATGTAACAGTTGCACCTGCTACCGTATCCACTGCCAGTGTTTGGTCTTCTGTGATTTCAGCAGCAATACGTTCTATAGCAGCATCTCCTATGCCTGCTGTCTCAGCATGCTCCAATACTTTTACTGATACTATTGATGTATCATTTAACTCAACTTCTACCTTCAAATCACCGTTATGCCCTTTAACAGTAGCAGTATATGTGCCTGCTTTGTATGAAGCTTCTTCATTTGCAGGTGTATCATTTGGTTTTTCTTTATTTGTACAGCCAGTCATTCCTAATACTAATAGTAGTGCTAACATGATGCATAAAAATATTTTTGATATTTTTCTTTTCATTTTTACCTCCAGAGTAATATAGTTTATTTATTAACAAACTTATGCTAATGTTATTCTATGGAGTATAAACCATGTCAAGTATCTAATTGAAAGATTTTTTTAGCATAAAAGCCAAAAACCTTGGGTTTACCCAAGGTTTTATATTCTCAAAAATAAATTTTATTACCTACCTTCAAATAAAGGTTATCCCATGCTTCCTTTGCATAAATATATTCCCTGAACCATATGTTGTTTACTAATGTCTCTATTGCTGTTCAAACCTTCTGTAAATGGTCCTATATCAGTAGAATCCACTAATTTAAGTTTATAATTCTTCATTAATTCATACATTGTTTCTTTATTATATAGTCCATTAACTCCGGTGTTTCTATGGCTTTGCTCTTCATTGTACGAATATACTCCGCAAATAATCCCTTTTGTTTTTAATAAGGGCAACATTACATCATATAATTTGTAGCCTGTTAACTCTTCATATGTATTTGTCATTTGATAATCAATTATAATATCTGCAAAAGAGTTTTTAAGCGGTAGACTTTCATAATTACAACATAAAAAAATATAATTTTTATGAGTGTAGTAATTTTCCAAGTCACTTTTTAAATTTTCAAGTCTTTCATAGTCATAGTCAATAAGTATGTATGTGGCTTCAGGAGGTAAATATTTAATGTATTGCATAAGAAAAAATCCAACACAATTATCCAATTCAACAATATATTTTGGTTCTTCCTGATATTTGTTTATTTGTTCTACTAATACCGCCATACCCTTATACAAAAAATTGTTATATTGAGTTGAAGAAGTAGCCAAATACTCTTCCTTGGAAGGTACTCTCTTTCCATTCATTAACTTCGTGCGCATATATCTCTTGTCAACATATATCCCATCTTTTATTTCAGCTGTGAAGCCACAATCACAAGTAATAATTGCATCTATAACATTATTTTTTTCGATTATTCCTTCTGACAAATTCAATTGTTTGTGACACTCTGGACATTCAAGC
>JAQSYS010000330.1 GCA_029256005.1 Sedimentibacter sp. | reverse complement strand
TCTTCCTATCAAGGAAGAAGCAGATGTTGATTTTAAGTCCATGAACGAAGGAATAATGCATGCTTGTGGTCATGATGCTCACAATACAGTGGCTCTTGGAACTGCTAAAATTATTAAGTCTATGGAATCAAAGCTCATGGGAGATGTGAAATTTTTCTTTCAACCTGCAGAAGAAACAACAGGCGGCGCGGAAAGAATGATAAAGGCCGGATGTTTGAAAAACCCTGACGTCGAATACGTATTTGGACTCCATGTAGACCCAAGTCTTAGAACAGGAAAAATAAGCATAAAATATGGCAAAATGATGGCTTCTTCTGATGAATTGAGAATAAATATAATCGGCAAATCGTCACATGGAGCTCATCCACACGATGGGATAGATCCAATTGTTATTGCAAGCAATTTAGTTATTGCGTTGCAATCTCTTGTAAGCAGAAACATATCTCCACTAAATTCAGCGGTTATCACAATGGGAAGCATTCATGGCGGAACCTCAGGAAACATAATACCGGATGAAGTAACTATGGTAGGAATTTTAAGAACGCTGGACCCAGAAACACGTGAATTCATGAAAAAAAGAATTGCTGATCTGGTTGAAAGTATCCCAAAAGCAATGGGTGGCGAAGGTAGACTGAAAATAAGAGAAAGCTATGGTGCTTTAATCAATAATAAAGAAGCAGTTGATTCTATTAAGGATACTGCTATAAAAATACTAGGCAATGACAATGTGGTAGAATTGGAACATCCAGACATGGGAACAGAGGATTTTTCATATTTCTGTCAAAACTCAAAAGCTTGTTTTTTTAATCTAGGATGCAGAAGTGAAAATAATGGAACCGTATATCCTATCCATTCCAGCAAGTTTATTCTTGATGAAGCATGTCTTGAGATAGGCGTAAAGCTACAGGTAGAAAATATACTGAAGCTGATTAATGGAAAAATATGTTGATAAATTAATATATTATTGATACAATAACTTTGTATTAAAATAAAGAAATGAGTGTAAGATGTTCGGATATGTAACTATTAATAAGATGGAACTAAAGTTTAAGGAATACTACAGCTATAAGGGATATTATTGCGGTCTATGTAAATGCCTTAAGCAAAAATACAGCAACAAAGCAAGAATGACATTAAATTATGATATGACATTTCTTATTTTACTTTTAAGTTCTCTTTATGAACCTGAAAATGAAATAAATTATGAAAGATGCATAGTGCATCCTGAGAAGAAACAACTTGTTATACAAAATGAAATAACAGAATATGCAGCCGCCTTGAATATCATACTTTCTTATTACAATATGCTTGATAATTGGCAGGATGACAGGGACTATAAATCATTAACAGTGATGAAATTATTGACTTCGGAATTTAGAAAAGCAAGTTCAGTGCTTCCAGAGAAATCTAAAATAATCAAAGAAAAGCTTGAAAATATAACAAAGCTCGAGAAAAGCAAAACAAATGATATTGATGCAGTGTCAAATGAATTCGGACATTTAATGGAAGAGATAATATTGTACAAAAATGATGAATGGGAGAAAAACCTCAGAAAAATTGGCTTTTATTTAGGAAAGTTCATCTATTATCTTGATGCGTTTGAGGACATGAAGAAAGATGCAGAAAAAGGATCATATAATCCTTTTAATAATTTGGAAAATAATAATAAAGAGCAATATGCAAGAGAATTGATTATGCTTAATTTATCATTTTTAAGTGATGAAATTGAAAAACTTCCGTTAGTTCAAGATAAAGGAACAGTTGATAATATAATTTATTCCGGTGTATTAAATAAATTAGACAAAAGGAGAAATACAAATGAAAGACCCATATGAAGTGCTTGGCCTGCAAAGAGGTGCCTCAAAAGATGAGGTTAAGAGTGCTTACCGAAAGCTGGCAAAAAAATACCACCCTGATATGAATGAAAACAATCCTCTTCAAGATTTAGCAGAAGAGAAATTTAAGGAAATTCAATGGGCATATGATGAAATAATGAATGGAAATACATCAAGTTCATACCAAGGTAATAGCGGAAACAGCTCATATGAAGGCGGTTCAAGTACTCTAAGCAGCATAAGACAACTTATTCAAACAGGTAGGTTTCAGGAAGCTATAAGAGCCTTAAGTGGAATACCTACAAGAAATGCAGAGTGGAATTATTTAATGGGAGTTTGTTATGTCAATATGGGATCTATTGGGCAGGGCGTGCAATATGTTCAAACTGCAGCCAGCATGGAACCGAATAATTTTGAATACAAAAACTTTTTAAATCAGATTTTGAATATGCAGAATTCTTACCAGAACAGAGCATATAATTACCGAGGAGGCAGTTCAAGCGCTGATTGTTGTACACAGCTTATTTGCGCTGATTGCTGCTGTGAATGTTTGGGAGGAGACCTGATTTCATGTTGCTAAAAAGCAAGGATATTGCATATCTGGGGATACTTTTAGGATTGAATCAGCTTTTTATAATTCTTTCATCAGTAATTGAAACAAATACGATAATTTTATTTGCTGCGGCGGCATTGATAGTTGGTATAGTAATAGTTGAATTCGGGGGAAAAAGCGGAATTGCATTTTATATAGCTTCATGCATTCTTGGATTTTTTTTAACATTCAATAAAATTGAAATAATAACTTACATATTATTTTTTGGCCTTTACAGCATAATAAAGCACATTCTTGAAGTGAAAACAAAAAATAAGACAATATTGTATTCCGGAAAATTTTTATATTTCAATACAGCGCTTGTTTTATTGTACTTTATTGTAAAATTTTTTATTTCATTTGAACTTAGTTGGTGGATGATTCTTG
>JAQSYS010000020.1 GCA_029256005.1 Sedimentibacter sp. | reverse complement strand
GGAACATTATTTGTTCTTGCAATATCCTGATTTTTTAATATATCTTGCAAAATTTCCTTTGCAAGAGGGGATTCTTCCTTATCTAACGCGTCTTCTAAAGCCTTCTTCACATCCTCCGGAAGATAATAATTTGATTCGATACACAGTTTTTCTACCACCTTGGTTATTTCTTCTACATTTATTTCTCTCATCTGATTCCTCCAGTTCAATAAGGGCTTCTTTGAAATATTTATATTTTTTTTAAATTAATTCTTCTTTATGTAAATGTATTATATGATATTATGTAAATCAGTTCAACAAAATTTGTTATAACGATTATTAATAACTAATTGCAAATAATCGTTATAACCGTTATAATTATATAAATATTACTAATGAGAAGAGGTCAAAAATGACTTTAGATGAAAAAAAGAAGTTTATATTAAATGTGGCATTTATCGTTACTGCTTATGCTGTCATGTATTTTGTCTTTGTTTATGTAATACACTGGATTATGCCTTTTTTAGTAGGTTTTTTAATAGCTCTTGCATTAAGACCTATTACAAAATTTCTCAATAAAATTTTTAAAAGTAAGGGTAAAGGTATTGCATTATTTGTTGTAGCAGCCTTCTACGCCACGGTCGCTTTAATATTATGGCTGTTTATTACATTTTTAATTACTGAGCTCACTGATTTGATCAATATTATGCCAAATCTGTACTTCAACAGGATTGAGCCGTTACTTTTGGAATTCAATGACTGGATCGTTGCAAACACTAATACCATTTCACCTGATGCCGCAAGCACCATTTCTCAAATAATTACTAATGGTATAAGTTATATCTCAGATATCATCAAAAACACTTCAATAACTGTAGTTCAAATTGTTACAAAGTTAATATCAAACTTCCCGCTGTATCTAATTTCAGTTATATTTACAATAGTGCTGTCTGTATTTATAACAGTTGAATACACAAACATTACAGCCTTTATAAAAAGACAGCTGCCGGAAAAGTTTAATTCTACATTCCAAGAAGCCCGTGCATTTCTTACAGGTACGCTATGGAAAATGATTAAATCCTACATTATAATAATGTTTATAACATTTATAGAAATTTTGACAGGACTATCTTTGTTGAAAGTAAACTATGCACTACCAATTGCAGCAATCGTGGCAGTTCTTGATATAATGCCTGTTGTAGGCACAGGCGAACTGTTGTAAGAAATATTGTTGAACCTAGAATCGTAGGTCATCAGATTGGTCTCCATCCAATAATTACAATAACAGTAATGTATGCAGGACTTAGATTGTTTGGATTTTTCGGTTTGCTGGTAGCTCCTATGATAGCGATACTTGTGAAATATTTAAACGATACAGGAAAAATACATTTATTTAAGTAAATAATTATTTTAATTAAAAATCGAAATAATAGTCATATAAAAAGCAAGGTTTTTTGAACCTTGCTTTTATTTTACTATTATTTCGATTTATTTATATTAAATAATACCTTGAGCCATCATAGCATCTGCAACTTTTTTGAATCCAGCCAAGTTAGCTCCAGCTACTAGGTTGTATCCTAATCCTGCTTCATCTGCCGCTGCAACGCTCATGCTGTAAATTGTCTTCATGATGCCATGTAGTTTAGCATCAACTTCTTCGAATGACCAAGAATATCTCATTGAGTTTTGAGCCATTTCCAATGCTGATGTAGCAACTCCGCCTGCATTAACTGCTTTTGAAGGAGCAACTATCATTCCACTGTCTTGGATATATTTTAATGCTTCGTTTGTAGTAGGCATGTTAGCTACTTCTATATAATATTTAGATCCGCTAGCTACAATTTTCTTTGCTTCATCCATGTTAATTTCATTTTGAGTTGCACATGGCATGTAAACATCTGCTTTAACTCCCCATGGTTTTTGTTTAGGGAAGAATTCAACTCCGTATTTGTCAGCATAGTCTTGAACTTTATCTCTTCCTGAATTTCTCATTTCTAACATGAACTCTTCTTTTTCACCAACTATGCCGTTTGGATCATATATATATCCGTCAGGACCTGACATCGCTACAACTTTTCCACCTAAATGATTAACTTTTTGAACAACGCCCCATGCAACGTTACCAAAGCCTGATACTACAAAAGTCTTTCCAGCAACTTGTTCTCCGAAGTGATTTAAAACTTCTTGTGCATAGTAAACAGCGCCGTATCCTGTAGCTTCTGTTCTTGCTAAACTTCCGCCGTAAGGTATTCCCTTGCCAGTTAACACGCCGTTTTCGAAAGCTCCTCTGATTCTTCTGTACTGTCCGTATAAATAACCAATTTCTCTACCGCCAACTCCGATATCTCCTGCTGGAACGTCAACGTCTGGTCCTATATGTCTATATAATTCAGTCATGAAAGCTTGACAGAATCTCATGATTTCCATATCTGATTTTCCTCTTGGGTCAAAATCAGAACCACCCTTTGCTCCACCAATTGGTAAACCTGTTAATGAATCTTTGAAAGTCTGTTCAAAAGCCAAGAATTTCATAATGCTTAAGTTTACTGTTGGATGGAATCTCAATCCACCTTTGTAAGGTCCTATAGCTCCGTTAAATTGTACTCTGTATCCTCTATTAACTTGAACAACTCCATTGTCATCTACCCATGAAACCTTAAATGATACTACTCTTTCTGGCTCAACCATTCTTTCTAACAATCCAGCTTTTTCATATTCTGGGTGCTTTTCAATCATTGGTTCTAATGTGTATAATACTTCTTCGACTGTCTGAATGAATTCTGGTTCATTAGCATCTCTTTTCTTCACTAACTCAATGATTCTTTCGATATATGCATTCATATGTAAACCTCCATGAAATTAAATGTGTTTTTCCTTCTTCATTATATCAAATAGTATTAACTTTACAACAAATTTAATATTAACTTTTTGTTATTTTAACATTTTAGGTTGACAAGCTTCTCTCTTTTATCTAATTTTTGAATTATTAATTTATTTTTTTAATTTTAAATTATAACTATGTTAATTATTTGTAACATTCAACTAATTATTAGAGTTCAATATATTGTTGCCTTACTATGTTAAAAACAATAGAGCAGAGATCTAATAATCCCTGCTCCATTTAGTCTATATTTATTTACTTTCTTTATTCATTTGATTATAATAGTATGTTAATGAAAATAAACTTTCATTCAAATGAACATTTTCAACATGCACATTATCAGGCATTTTTAAATCCTTTGGAGCAAAGTTCCAAATTGCCCTTATTCCACATTGTACCAGTTGTTCAGCTACTTGCTGACTAACACTCTTTGGAGTACATACTACTGCAATATCTATTTTATCTTCTTTCAAAAAGTTTTCTAAATCATCAACATCTTTAATTATGGCATTTCTAATAGACATTCCTATAAGCTTTGGATTTTTATCAAACAATGCTACAACTTCATAATCTGCTTCATAAAATCCGGTATAATTTGCAATAGCCTGACCTATATTCCCTGCACCGATTATAATTAATTTATATTTATTATCCAGTCCAAGTATCTTTGCTATTTCATTTCTTAAATTTTCTACATCATAACCAAAGCCTTGTTGACCAAAGCCTCCAAAGTTATTTAAATCCTGACGAATCTGAGATGCAGAAAATCCTGTCATGTCGCTTAGTTCTCTTGATGAAGTTTTATTAATTCCAGTTTTTGTTAGTTCCCCCAGGTACCTGTAATACTTAGGTAATCTTCTAATAACTGCAGGTGAAATTTTATCGTGTTTATCCATAATTAGCCTCCTGCTTTTATTTTAACAATCTTTATATAACAATGCAAGATATTTTTTGCAAATAATAAACTTTTTTTCACAAATGCTACGAATTTTTCATTATAATACTCTCAATTGCATTTGCAGCTTCCTCACAAGCATCACAACACTTTTCAAACCTGTTAAATGCGATTGTCCAAGTCATGATTTCTATAGCATCAGTAGAGGTCAAGTGTAACTTTCTAACTGCTTCAGTATAAAGATTGTCACCTTCTTCTTCTAATCTATTAACACGTACTATTTTATCATGTAAATCCTTAGATTTACGAAAATTCTTAAACTCTTCAAATGCAGCCTTCAGTTCTTCGCAGCTCTGAAAAATTAATTTCGAAAATCTCAACGAATCATTTTTTATTTCCTTTACATTGTACATGTACATATGTAAAAGTACATCTTCTATATTGTCTGTTATTTCATCAATTTCATGCACAAGTTTTACAATATCTTCTCTTTCTATTGGCGTAATAAATTCTTTAGCCAATCTTCTTACCACTTCATGCACCAACATATCAGAATCATGTTCAATTTCATGCATTTTCTTCATTTTTTCTTCTAATGTTCCAGCGTTAAAGTCGATTAAATTTTCATCAAGCATCTTAGCTGCATCACAGCAATATTCAGAGAGTTTTACGAAACTATCAAAATAATCAAATTCATTTTTACGTGCCATTGTCCACCTCAATATTAGAATATATTCATAAATAGTTTAGCCATTAAATATCCAATTAATCCACATCCCGGAAATGTCAAGATCCAAGTCCATACCATTTCTTTTACTATTCCCCAGTTTACTGAAGACATTCTTTTAGCTGCTCCAACACCCATGATAGCTGTTGTCTTCGTGTGAGTTGTACTAACCGGAATCCCTGATAATGATGAAATCAAAAGACAGGTTGCAGCGGCTAGGTCAGCCGAAAATCCTTGATATTTTTCAAGTCGACACATATCCATACCAACAGATTTTATTATTTTATATCCCCCTATAGAAGTCCCCAGTCCCATTACTATTGAACATAACAGCATCATCCAAACAGGAATTTGAAAACTGGTTACATTTGCTTGTCCATTAGCTAGAAAAATTCCAAGCATAAATACTCCCATGAATTTTTGTCCGTCTTGCGCCCCATGCATGAATGCCATTGCAGCGCCACCGGCTACTTGTGCATTTTGAAAAATAACATTTGTTGTTCTTCTGTTAAATCCTCGAAAAATAAACTCTGTTAATTTAACAACAATCCATCCCATTACAAATCCTAAAAAAGTAGAAAGAATTAAACCATAAAAAACCTTTACCCATTCAGCTCCATTTATGCCTTCTAACCCATTGTGCAAAGCAATTGCAGCTCCAGAAATTCCTGCTATCAATGCGTGACTTTCGCTTGTTGGTATACCAAACCACCAAGCAGCCGTCGCCCATGCTACGATAGCAAACAATGCAGCACACAAGGCAACCAAAGCATCTTTAGAATTTCCTCCAAAGTCTACCATTTTATAAATGGTCTGAGCAACATTGGCATTTACCATGGTCATTACAAAGACGCCTAAAAAGTTGAAAACAGCAGCCATTAAAATAGCGTTTCTGGCAGATATTGACCGGGTTGATACACATGTTGCTATAGCATTAGGAGCATCAGTCCATCCATTTACCATAATAACCCCTAATGTTAACAATGTAGTAATTAGTAACATTGGGTTGGAAATTATCTGCTTCAAAAATTCTGATAATGTAACAGCCATATTATTCTCCATTTCTTCATGTAATAAATATTTTATTTACATTTCATTTACAAGATATATACATGAAATTTGTCGTAATTTTACATACATTTTCAATATACCATAATCTTAATAAAATTTCCACAAATTTTTATTTATATGTCAATCATCTATAATTCTGTAAACAATTGTGCCAATTCGAATATTATAGTAACTGAGACTTAAGTCAGGGAGGGTATTTATGAAAAAATTTATTTCTTTACTTATGGTTATTTTGCTGGTATTTTCTTTGCTTCTAGCAGGATGCCAGCAGCAAGAAACGCAAACGAAAAATATCAGATTAATTGAAGTAACTCATTCAATTTTCTATGCGCCTCAATATGTAGCGCTCGAAAAAGGCTTTTTTGAAGAACAGGGCCTAAACATCGAGCTTACTAATGGTGGCGGAGCTGATAAGTGTATGGCTGCCATGGTAAGTGGCGAAGCTGACATTGCATTTATGGGACCTGAAGCCAGCGTATATGTTTATCTACAAGGAAGAGAAGACCATGCAGTTAACTTTGCACAGCTCACTCAAAGAGACGGCTCCTTCATAGTAGGAAGAGAAAAGGATGACAATTTCACCATTGATAAATTAAAAGGACATACAATTCTAGGAGGACGTAAGGGCGGAATGCCTTTGATGGCATTGGAATATGTAATTAAACAAAGTGGATTGACACCAGGCGTGGATGTAGATGTAAGAACAGATGTGCAGTTTGACATGATGGCAGGAGCCTTCCAGTCAGGCGAAGCAGATTACACCACTTTATTTGAACCATTGGCTTCAACGTTTGAACTTCAAGGCAACGGCTATGTACTTGAATCTGTAGGATCTCTTGCTGGTTACATCCCATACACTTGCTACAGCTCACTAGGAAGCTACATTGAAAAAAATCCTGATATAATTCAAGGTTTTGCTAATGCATTATATAAAGGAATGGTATGGGTTGATGAGCACACTGCTAAAGAAGTTGCAGAAGTAATTCATCCGCAATTTCCTGATGCAGAACTAGAGTTTCTTGCTAAAATTGTTCAATCATATAAAGACATAAATTCTTGGAACCCAGATTTAGTATTAGGCGAGGAAGGTTACAACAAATTAATAGATATTATGAAGACTGCTGGTGAAATTGAAGAAGGCGCTCCATATGACAAAATTCAAACACCTGATTTTGCTATTAAAGCTAAAGAAAATTATAAGAAATAACAAGTAAAAAAAATCCAGGAACACATTCCTGGATTTTTTGCACTATAATTCGCAATCTCATTTATAATTTAATTGGAGACATTCATTCAATGGTTACCCCAACTACTATCCTTACATTGAAGGTGTATCCCCCATGCCTCTAATATTGATTAAATACCGGCATTACGGTATCATCTTCAAAATCCAAGCCAGCTTCTTCAAATGACAATCCTTCAACATTATATTCTACATCAGCCATTTCAAATTGCTCTAAGCAAAGAACAACTATAGCATTCATATCGGTGAATTCTTGTTCGCTAAGGTTAACAGCTTCAACGCCTAAGTTTACAACAGTCTTGTCACCCTTAACCTCAACACCTCTTAAATTAACTCCGACAGGAATGTTATTGCTTAGTTTAGAATCAGTTGGAGCTCCACTGAATAATTTTTCTAATACAGTAACTGCAGGATTGTTAACCTTGTTTGCTGAGAAAGTCAGAGGAACATAATGACCTTCAACCTCTGTGTCAGGAGCCTTGTAATAAACGGTATAGTTTACTCCGTCAGCAGAGCCGTATAAATTTATATTTTCCCTTTCAAAAGCTGTATCTATGGCGTATCCTTTAGGCAAAGCGGCTAATGCCTGACCTTCAACCAACAGTTCAACCTTTTCGATTGTAGGGAACTCAGTCAAAGTATATGTAAGTGCTGAAATCATATTTTCTTCTTGTTCAATTGAAGAAGTGTTCAAAATGTTTTTGCTGAAATCAATTCTGCATAGACCGTCTTTTATAGCCATTCCTCTTATTTCAGTTCCTTCAGGCAATACTCCATGAAGACCAGACTGTGCAATTTTTTGTTCAGCTTCATTTCCAACAACCATGCTTCTGAGTGTAGCCTTTGCAATTCCTTCTTCCCATGGTATTTTAGTGTTTACAGGAACTACATAGCCATCTTCATCCTCATAATAAGCTAATATATCAGTCATTTTAACTTCTTCAGCTGTTACTGTTACAGTTTCAATAACCGGTTCCTCTGCAACTTCTTCACCTACTGCATCTTCAACAACTTCAAACTCAGACAAATCATCTAAATCTGCCACTTCCGGACTATTATCTTGCTTTAGACCAACCATCATATCTAAAGTGCTGCATCCTGTTAAACTTACCGCGATACAAATAATCAATATTAGAGATATAATCTTATTACAAGCCAATTTTCAAACCCTCCTCACGTCTTTATATACTAATTATATTAAGCATGTACAGAGGATATGATAAATTTTTAAAGAAAAATTATGGACAGTCTACAAAATCATATACTGTATTTTTATAGATGGCATATTATATTTTTATCACTTCATCATCAATATTCCTGCCAGAAGTCCTCTTTTTCCTCCCTGCCCTCTATGAGAGAAAAACAGATCATTGTTGCATTTTGTGCAAATTCCTGAAACTTCTATATTTTCTTCCTTTATTCCTTCCTTCATTAACAAATACTTATTTATTTCCCAAAGATTAAAATGATATTTTGGTTCCTTGATTTCCATGTATTTTATAAACTCTCTGTTTTCATTAAGGAACATATCAGCAACATCCTTGTCAACCTCAAAACAACATGAACCTAGTGAAGGACCAATTGCTATTTTAATATCCTTTGGATCTGAATTAAAATCTTTTACCAATGCTCTAACCATTATACCGACAATGTTCAAAAGCGTTCCCCTCCAGCCGGCATGTGCAAGTGCTATTACCTTTTTTATGGGATCATAAAAGAATACAGGGGTACAATCAGCATGAAACGACATCAATGCTAGATTTTTATTGTCAGTATATATGCCGTCCACATCTTTAAACGATGTTTCTCCAAATACTTTCCCTTTATGTTGTTCTGTGACGTACTTCACTGTATTTGTATGTGTTTGGTTTGTTTCAACAATATCATATGCATTTATCCCAAGTCTTTCAACCATTATTTCAATATTTCTTTTCACATTTTCATCGCTGTCGCCTGTGCTAAAACCTATATTCATGGATTCAAATGAACCACTGCTTACTCCGCCCTTCCTTGTTGTAAAGCAATGCAATAACTCAGTATGTTTTTCAAAAGAAGGAAATGTTATATATTTAAAATCTTGCTTTTCATTTAAATTGTACATACGAACTCCTTACTATTATGCTAAAATTTATTTCTTGATTATATCATATGCTAAATTTGTTGTATATGAATAAGTATTTTGTTTATTATACCGTTCTATTGTGATAAAATTATGTGTATCTATAATTTATGATATATTTATTAAATTTGTACATGTCAGATAAGGAGAAAATATGATAATATCACCTGTTTTTGATAAGGATTGCAGCAAAGCTCTTTACATACAATTATATGAATACATTAAGACTGAAATAACTTCAGGGCTATTAAAGCCAGATTCAAAACTTCCTTCTATAAGAGAAGCCTCTTCATCACTCAAGTTGAGCAAAACAACAATCGAAAACGCCTACAGCCAGCTTGTGGCAGAAGGTTATATAGAAAATTCCCCTAAAAGAGGTTACTTTGTTAGCGACTTAAGTGATTATAATTTTGAAATAAATAGAGATACCCACAAAAGTATTACAAATCAGCAAATTGATACGGAGTATATTAATGATGGCGTTGATAAGGATAGCTTTGATTCATCTACCTGGAAAAGACTGTACAACAAAGTCATTTCCGATGAATTAATCAATATTTACAACAGCGGCTCAATTCAAGGTGAGAAAATATTGCGAGATGAAATTGCAAATTATGTTAATACCATGAGAGGCGGACACACTACACCTGAACAAGTTATTGTAGGGGCAGGTGTTCAGTACCTACTTGGGATATTGATAGGAATTATAAAAGAAAATTACAACACAATAGCTGTTGAAAAACCCGGTTTTAACAAAGCAGAGTTTATATTTGAAGATTACATGTTCAATATTAATCACATAGAAATAACAGACAGTGGTTTTCCTATTGATATGCTTCGAAAAAGTGATGCAAGACTGATTTATATAAGCCCTTCACACCAATACCCTCTCGGCACAATAATGCCTGTAAACAAGAGAATGGAGCTTTTAGAATGGGCATATAAAAACAATGGTTTAATAATTGAAGATGATTATGATGCCATGATAAGATATGGTGGAATGCCCATACCATGTCTGCAGGGACTGGATAAAAACGACTGCGTGGTATATTTAGGCTCATTCTCTAAAACGCTTCTGCCCTCCTTAAGAATCAGCTTCATGGTTATTCCGAAAAAGTTGTTGCCAAAGTATAATTTAAATAAGGCAAGACACACCCAGTCAACATCAAAGATAGACCAATTAGTGCTCGCAAGCTTTATAAAGGAAGGATATATGCTAAAGCACCTTCGAAAAATAAAAAGAGTTTATAAAAAGAAAAATACATTGCTCATCAACAGCTTAAAGAGCACCTTTAGCGATAATTTGGAAATAATAAATTCTGACTCTGGCCTTCATATAGTATGTGAAGCAAGGACCGACAAACAAAAGGATAAATTACTAGAAGACGCAAAAAAATCACATATTTTATTAAATGTGATTAGCTGCACCAATAACAAATTCCTTTTTTCCTTGAATTACAGCGGTATAAGCATGAACAAAATTCAAGAGTTCACCGAACTTTTGGGGACGGTTCTTTTTGTCTGATATCATTCCAAAGATATAGATAAAGAATTAACTTTTCACAGATTAATACCGCCCCCATTTCAGTTAACTTTAAAACTTAAATACAGAAATTAAATCTTTAAGCAATAGTGATTGACTAGAGAGCTCTTCGCTTTGAGCCGCACTCTCTTCAGCTGTTGCACTATTTGCTTCAACTGTTGATGATATTTGATCAATCCCTGTTTTCACCTCTGTAATAGCTTGAATTTGATCATTGCTGGCATCTGCAATATTTTGTATAAGTTCAACAGTATTCTGAGAAGCAGCAAAAATTTCCGCAAAAGATCTTGCTGTTTCGTTTACAATTTTAGAACCTTTATCAATAGCACTTAATGTACCTTCTACTAATGAAGTTGTTATTTGAGCACTTTCTGCAGATTTCTCAGCAAGTTTTCTCACCTCATCAGCAACTACGGAAAATCCCTTGCCTGCCATCCCAGCACGGGCAGCTTCAACTGATGCGTTCAACGCAAGTATATTTGTTTGCATTGCTATATCATCAATACTTTTAGCTATTTTACTTATTTCATTAGAAGAATGGTTAATTTCTTTCATTGCTTCTATCATCTCTCGCATTTGTTGTTGTCCATGAGTTGTCAAAATATTAGTGTCAATTGTTCTTTTCTTGGTAACAGCAGCATTTTCTGCGTTTTGTTCTATTTGCATAAAAATATTATCAATTGCATTTGAAAATTCTTCAATAGTACTCGCTTGTTCGGCTGTGCTTTGTGAAAGATTCTGAGCTCCGCATGACAATTGTTCAGAAGCACTGGCTACCTGCTCTGAAACTGTTTTAACATCCAACAATGTATTTTTCAACATATGAGCTGCATTATTTAACGCCTCTTTTATCATTGAAAAGCCGCCATCATAAGTTTGTTTAAATTCAAGCTCTAAATTACCTTCTCCTATTTGTATTAGCAATTCTGAAATTTCATTTATATATAATGTATACATCTTTAGCTTGTCTACCAATGATTGTGTTGATCCCGCCAATTGGCCTATTTCATCCTTAGTATGTATATCAATATCAACATCCCAATTATCATTAGCTAGCTCATCAGCAATAAGTGAAAGTTTTTTAATTGGCTTAGTAACACTTGAAGAAATAAAATATACCAATAAAATAGCAATCATCAAACCTACTATCGCTGTTAATGATATTGAAATATACATTTGATTCAATGTAGAAAGAGTTAATTCCCTTGAAGTAACTGATTTTATATACCCCTTTACAGCTCCGGAATAATCTTTGATTGGTATAATTAAAATTTCGCTTTTATTATCTTTAGATTTTAACGTTGTTGACTTATCATTTAAAGTGTCAGTTTGTAATGTGTTTGCATCAACTAATTCAGCATCCTCATCTGTTGTACCTCCCAAAAGCTGTGCTTCACCGGTGCTGTTCGTAAAAGTATACAAGTAATATTCACCTGGTGTTATTTCCTTAAGCTTCTCTAAAAATTCAATAGAAAATTGCATTCCTATTTCTGCTGTTCCTACTTGTTTTCCATCCCAAATAACAGGAACAACTGAACGAAACCCATATCCTTCTTTACCTTCTTCAAGACCACGGCGTGCAATTCCATCCTTATTTACTTCAACAACTAACTTTCTGATTTGTGATAAATCATCACCAAATTTTTGCGGACTATGGGCTCTGTAAAATGAAACCGTTGTTGGCTCATGAAATTGCAGCTGTTCAACACCAAGTTTTTTTAATTCTTTAAAAATAGGATCAACTAACTCAGCCAGCCTCGCTCTGTCTCTTATTGCAAATGCTTTGACAATTTCCGAGTTGTTTGCAATTGAAGTTATTGTTACTTCTGCAATATCCAAACTCTTTTCAATCTCTTTATTAATTAATGACTGTGATAATAAGCTTGTTTCATATTCATTTTGACTAATAATTTTATTAACGTTAAGAATGCTAAAATATGTCAAACACATTGACAACAATATGATAACGGTAATAACAGGTAAAATTACTTTGGTTTTGATAGATTTAAGTTTAATTATTCCGATATTTTTTTTCATTAAAAATGTCCCTTCCCTTTTATGTTGGTAAAACTGTAAATAATAGCCACTTAATATATCGAGTTGATAAAAAAATAATTAACAATAAATAAAGTAAATTAACATGTTATTTTTATCCATTTATGCATAATTTATCTTTATGCTATCATTATTCATTTAAATAAAAAAAGATAATTGAATACAATGTCCAATTATCTTTTTTTCAATTTATTATTAACTAATATCGAATTGTTACATTCAATTGATATTACCTTCTACCGTTTTTAAACAAATCTTTGTATAATTCACCAACTAACATTGGTATGAATGAATATGCCAACACTACTTCCCAGTCATGTATTGTAAGCGGCATAACATCAAATATTTCATTAAGAAATGGCATATAAAGCACGAGTACTGTCAACGCAAATGATACAAAAACTGCCTGTATCATTCTGATATTTGAAAAGAAACCTATTTTAAACAATGTATATACCTGAGACCTTGAAGAAAATGCTCTTAAGAGTTCTGCAGTAATCAATGTTGTAAATACAACAGTTCTAACATGAACTAAACCATCTCCGATACCATACATCCTTGCTGCCCAATAATAGGAAATTAGAGAAGCAAAAGCAATTGCAACCGCCTGAAATACAATTCCACCCATCATGCTTTTATCAAGTATAGGTTCCTTAGTATCTCGTGGTGGTTGATTCATAATGCCAGGTTCTGCATTTTCTACTCCTAATGCCATAGCAGGGAAGCTGTCTGTAACTAAATTGAGCCACAAAAGCTGAATCGGGACCAATGGAACCTCCCAGCCTATTAATATGCTAACAAATACCAGAAGAATTTCTCCTATGTTGCAGCTTAATAGGAAGAATACAAATTTCTTAATATTGCTGAATATAATTCTTCCTTCTTCAACAGCATTTACAATAGTTGCAAAATTATCATCAGTCAAAATTACCTCAGCAGTGTTTTTTGCAACATCAGTGCCTGTAATACCCATTGCAACACCTATGTCAGCTTTTTTAAGTGCTAATGCATCATTGACACCATCACCTGTCATAGATGTGATTTGTCCGTTTTCCTTTAACGCAGTAACTATTTTAACCTTATGTTCAGGAGAAACCCTTGCATAAATCTTTGTTTTCTTTACAACTTCTCTTAATTCTTCATCTGTGTAGCCATCCAGCTCTTCACCCATCATAGCTTGAGACTCTGATTCCACCATTCCCAAATCATGCGCTATGGCATATGCGGTCTCCTTGTAATCTCCGGTTATCATTACAGTTTCTATGCCGGCTTGCTTACACAACTTAATGGATTCCTTTACTTCTGGTCTTGCAGGGTCAATCATGCCAACCAACCCTACGAATATCATTTCATTTTCCACCAGCTCAAAGTTGGGATGCTCAGGCACCTCATTCCATAGCTTGTAAGCCATTGAAAGAACTCTTAATGCTGAACGGGCAAATTTTGTGTTGACAGCTAAAACCTTATCCTTTAACTCCTTTGTAAAATCTATGATACTACCATTTAAAGCAATTTTTGTACATTTGCTTATTAATATATCGGGAGCACCCTTTGTGAATGAAACAATTTTTCCATTAATATAATTCGAATGGAATGTTGTCATCATTTTTCTTGATGAATCAAAAGGCAGTTCTTCAACTCTCGGATAAACCATATTGAGCTGTTCAGCTGTTTGTCCCAACTTTCCGGCAAAGGTAATGATTGCTCCTTCAGTAGGGTCACCTAAAATTTTATAACTGCCGGATGAATTATCCAGCTGAGCATCATTGGCGAGAGAACCAATAGAAACCAGGTTTCTTAAGTTAGGCAAAGTATTGATATTTATTTTTCTTCCATCAAGCTTAACATCTCCAATAGGATCATATCCTCCGCCTTCAATATCCAGAAC
>JAQSYS010000329.1 GCA_029256005.1 Sedimentibacter sp. | reverse complement strand
ATTAATAGGAGTTCTTGATATTGATAGTCCGATTCTAAACAGATTTAATGAAACAGACCAAAAATATCTTGAAAAGTTTGTGTCAATTATTGTGAAATATGTCGATTTTCCGGAATCCTTCGTTTAGATTCATAGTCGAACATTTGCCATACCTTTTCATATAATATTAGTAATGAAAAGAGGTGAATTTTATGAATGATGAAATAAGACAATTCTATAATTATTCCAATCCTTATAATCAATATTTTGCAAACAGTCAATGGAATAATTATCTAGATAATGCAAATGCAGTTCACGGTCTTAGCAACTGTTTCTGCAAGAAGTCATTTCTTAGAGTACTTAACACATATAACGATACACTTGACGTCCAGATAAATGATATTATAATGGCAGAAAACTTAAAAGTAGGTGACTTTACAAGGTATGTTAAATTTGAGCCTGGTACATATCAAATGAAAATTTATGTATCAGAACCAAAAAAATTAGTTTTTGAATCAGCAATTGATATTGACCAAAATCTTGCTTACACCGGTGCAATATCTCAAGATGATGCAGATAAGACGGATATAAGTGTCTTAATTATACCTGAAGCAAAAGAATATGCAAATAAAGGAAAGATGACAGGAATAAGGTTAATAAATTTAGCTGCAGATGCCCCTGATATAGAACTGACTGTAACAGACGGTGCAGTGATTTTTTCAGGGATAAATTACGGTGATGTATCAAATAATGTAGCGGTTCCTTCAGGTAGATATAAACTATCGTTGCGAGAAAAGGAAAGCAAAAAAGAAGTGAAAACAATGAATATAGATTTTGCACCAAGTATGCACTATACCTTATTTGTTGCAGGAGAATATGATAATAATGATATTAAAATAATAATTCCAGAAGACGGAGTTAATTATTTAGAATTATGTTAAATGAAAAGCAAGCGAAAGCTTGTTTTTCATTTATTGTTGTTACAAAAATTAACATATGTTATAATGAATACAAAAAATGAAACAAAGGCTTAGAGGTGTAAAATGAAGACTTTAGGAATTATAGGAGGTATGGGGCCGCTTGCAACAGTGGACTTGTATCGCCGAATAGTGTTAAGAACGAAAGCATTAAAGGATCAGGATCACATTCATGTTATAATTGACAGCAATACAAATATACCGGACAGAACAAAAGCAATAATAGCAAACGGGGAAGACCCAACTATAGAACTAATAAAATCTGCAAGAATGCTTGAAGCTGCAGGAGCAGATTTCTTAATAATGCCTTGCAATACAGCACATTATTTTATTGATGTAATAAAAGAAAGTGTACATATACCATTTGTTAACATGCTTGAGGAAACAGTAAATTATACATATGATAAGTATGGGAAATATATTACAGTGGGTATAATGGCAACAGATGGAACAATTAAATCTAAAATATATGAGGATTATTTTAAAAAGTTAGGTATAAAGACAGTTGTTCCTGAGGAAACTCAGGAGAAAATTATGAAATTTATTTACGAAGTAATTAAAAGTGGAAGGTATGATGAAGGAACTGATTTATTTTATGAATGTGTCTCAGAATTAAAAGAAAAAGGAGCTGATGCATTTTTGTTAGGCTGTACTGAGCTTTCATCTGCACAGTATCTATTTAATTTTGAGGGCTCATTTATAAATCCTATTGAGGTATTGACCGAAGCATCAATCAAGTATGCCGGAGGGGAAATAAATTAATATAAATTAATAATTATAATAATAATCAGAAAACCAAAGGCTAGTGGAGGAAAAAATGAAAGATTTGACAGCAAAACAAGCTGACTTAATGCTTTTTTTTGTGGCATTTTTTTGGGGTACAGGGTTCACTGTAACAAAGGTAGCACTAGAAATATTTACTGCTACACAGCTTTTATTTTTAAGATTTGTTATAGCATCAGTAGTTTCATTTATACTTTTTAGAAAGAAACTTAAAGTTGTTACTAAATCAGATATTAAAGCAGGTGCTATTATGGGGGTATTTCTTGCAGTTGGATATGTGCTCCAAACAATTGGACTTGAGGGGACATCTGCCGGAAACTCAGCTTTTCTAACTGGAACGAATGTGGTTATGGTTCCTTTCTTTTATTGGATTGTTACAAAAATAAAACCAGGTAAAAATAACATAACAGCTGCTGTATTAATGTTTGTTGGGATAATACTTTTGACAGTAGACTTTGATAATTTCGGGAAATTTAATATTTGGGACTTTCTAACATTCCTATGTGCAATTTCTTTTGCATGGCAGGTAGTTGCAACAGGAATTTTCGCTTCTGATAAGGACCCTGTGGTTATATCAACATTACAGCTGTTTACCTGTACAGTCATATTCTTAATTATGATGTTCTTTGAAAGACGTCCAATGGTATTAAACATGCAAGGAACAGCAAGCATGCTTTATTTAAGCTTAATAACTACAATGCTTTGCTTTTTAATGCAAACAGTTGGCCAAAAATACACTTCAACAACACATGCAGCAATTATCTTAAGTCTTGAAGCAGTAATAGGTAGCATATTGGGTGTGCTGTTCTTAAATGAAAAGTATTCAGTTGTTACTATATTTGGATTTGCAATTATATTTATAGCAGTATTAATAGCAGAACTTGGATTTGATTGGTTGCTCTATAGAAATAAGAAAAGTGATTTTTAAAATAATTTTATTATAACATCTTGAAAATTGCGAACGATTAATATATAATTAACAAAAAACATTCGCGTGGAGTAATCATGAAAAAATATAAAAGAAATCAAAGAATCGGTGCTTTAATGAAAATATTTGCGGAAAGACCAAATTATGTTTTTTCCTA
>JAQSYS010000328.1 GCA_029256005.1 Sedimentibacter sp. | reverse complement strand
CAGGATAGTTTCTACACAGAGTTTTTCCACCTTTAATAACTTTTATTCCTTTACGCTCTAAAACATTTTTATAATGGCTGTACACATTTGGAGCAACGATAAATGTTTGAAAATCAACAGGAAAAATGACCATATCCGGATGTCCGTCAACAGGTTCCTGTAAATCCGGACACTTTATGGTTTTAATTGGTTCAATGTTCATATTTTTCAAATAATTTAAAATTTCTTCATCAGCCTTGTAGTCAATTATCACATATCGAGGCTTTTTATTAGGTAGGTATGGATTCATGATTGCTCCTGTCAGCATATGGATTCAACAAACACTTCAACTGTTCCGCCGCAAACCATACCTTCATCTTCAGCATTTCTTCCTGTCATATCAACAGAGATCAATTTATGTTTTTTATTGTCAGTACAAATTAATGCGTCTCCACGTATGCTTGATTCAACACATCCTCCGCCAATGGTACCTGTTATTGTCCCATCTTTATAAACTACCATCTTTGTTCCCACATCTCTTGGAGCTGAACCCCTTCTTGAGACAATTGTAACCATAGCTTTTGGCATTTCCTTTTTTTCTTCTCTTAGCACTGCATTTAACAATTCTTCACTGTAGGCACTTGAACCTGTTTCTTTGTTCTTTACTTCAATAATTTGAGCCATAATTGCCACAGCAATTTCTTCGGGCGTTTCTGCTCCGATTTTAAGTCCTATAGGTGTATAAATTTTTCTTAATTTTTCAGGAGAAATGCCTTCACTTTCTAAATAATCCAATACCTTGGCTACGCGAACCTTACTTCCAATCATGCCTATATAAGCATTTTCTTTTTGGATTATCATTTCAAGACATGTCTGGTCATAACGGTGGCCCCTTGTAACAATAACAAAAAACGTGCCGCTGTCACCTTCAATGTTACTTAAAGCTTCTTCAAATGTCTTACAAACAACTTTGTCGGCTCCTGCATCCACAGCATTGTTGGCAAATGTAATTCTGTCATCAATTACTGTCACAGGCATATGGAGAAGTTTGCATATTTTAATAATAGGAATAGAAATATGACCTGCGCCGCAGACAACAACATTGTAGCTTTGTCTCATAAATTCAAAATATACTTTTTCACCGTCAACGGTTAATGACTGGCTCTTTTTATTTGCAGGAATAGCAGCAATTATATTTTCTAAGTTTAAATCATCACTGTCCTTGTATACTATTTCTCTATCTGATAACACAATTTTTTTTCCCATGTTATCACCTGAGATAATAGTAATAACTATATTTTCCTTGCTTTTGTCAATTTGCTTAAGAAACTCATAAAAATCCATCTTATTCTCCTGTTTGTTAATGTTAAGATTCAAACTTCAAAAGAACTGTCATTAATTAATATTTTCCAAAAGAACAATTTGGAAAAGTGCATACTTCACATGAAAGGCATTGTCCTCCATATCCCATCCTTGTTATGTCTCTCTTCACAATAATTTCTCCTGCCATCACTATTGGAAGCAAAATATCAAATGCCGTAGTTGCAGAAAACATAACACATCCCGGAAGACCAAATACCGGAATACCATCCAGGTATGCAAACAACAACATTGCTCCCGGCAACACAGGTGAACCATATGATACTATGTCTGCGCCGGTTGCTTTTATAGCACCCGGAGTTTTATCATCAGGGTCAACAGACATTCCTCCTGTTACAATTATGAGTTCTGCTCCCATTTCTTTGCACTGCAATATAGTTTCTTTGATAGTATCCGAATCATCCGGAACTATAGTCTTATAAAATACATCAGTTCCAAATTTCAGCAGTTTTCTTTCAACAACAGGTCCGAACTTATCTGTTATTCTTCCCTTGGATACTTCGCTGCCGGTCACTATTATAGCTGCCTTATATTGTTTAAACTTTTTGACTTCGAAAATTTTTCCTTTTTCAAGGATAATCTTTTCCACATCTTCTATTTTGCTTTTATGAATCTTAAGCGGTATAACTCTGCACCCGCCTATGAGTTCACCTTCGTTAATTGTTCTGTCTCCATGAATTGTAGCCAGACAAATATCTCCAAGTTCATTGACATCATCAAGTATATCACGGCTTATTTTAAGAAGTCCTTTATAATCGGGAAGAATGTTGATTTTCCCTTCATGAGGAGGCGTTGAAAAGTGAACGCCACTGCCGCAAATGAGATTTCCTAATGCCAATGCAGCTTCATCTTCATGGAGTTCATTTTCATCAAGCTCAAAAATATATATGTTCTCTTTCCCAATTCTGAGAAGTCTTTCAATATCTTCTTCTCTTATAACATGTCCCTTTTTAAATGCTGCCCCTTTAAATTCTCCTGGCACAATTTCTGTAATATCATGTCCAAGAACCATTCCTACTGAATTTTCAGTTTTTATTACTTTCATATAAAATTCCTTTCCAACGCTTATACTTCGTAAAATTATAATCTATTTATCAGCACTTCTTGTTTTATTGTTTGTTATTCTTGCTATTTAAGTAATAATTATTTTAAATAATTATATCAAAATAACTTTGCAAAATATATAATTAACTCATATTCTTAATATAATTTTTATTTTCAAACAAAAATCGCACTTTCTTAGAGTGCGATAATCATTTTGCTGATATTTTGTTTTACGGTAAACAAATTAAAATATATTTCAATTTACAGAATCTTGCCACCCGAGAATTAACCTCCGGCTAAAAGATGCAGCATTTGTACATCATCACCGTCATTGACTATTGTAGTTTTGTAATCTTCTTCATTCACGTGATGACCGTTGATTTTAACTATGATTTTAGGCCATGAAAATTTCTTAATCTTCATTATATCATCAACAGTCATT
>JAQSYS010000327.1 GCA_029256005.1 Sedimentibacter sp. | reverse complement strand
TATATCCACCAAGAGTTGGTCCTATTGCTGGAGCTGATAATGCTGCAATCCCCCAAATTCCAATAGCAGTACCACGCTCATTTTTAGGAATTCTTTGCATCATCATAGTCATGCTAACAGGCATTATCATTCCACCACCTATTGCCTGTATAATTCGGAAGAATATCATAGTTCCATTGCTCCAAGAAATACCACATAGAAATGATCCAATTGTAAAAGTTGCAATAGCAAAAATAAACATTTTTTTAGTTCCAACAACATCACTAAGATACCCTGTAACAGGAACTATAGCACCTAAAGTAAGAGTATATGCTGTTAATACCCATTTAACATCATCTAGTGACGCCCCAAAGACTGACATTATTTTAGGAATTGCAATATTAACAATACTACTATCTAATGCAGACATAAAAGATCCAATTACAAGTACAAATAGCATTGACCATTTTGATGAAGTACTCACATTCTTCTTCATTTCTTTGCCCTCCACTATTTTATATGAATTTTAATAACTGCATTTGTTCCTGGTAAAAACTGATCATTAATTTTATCAAATTCAATTTTAACAGGTATTTTTTGCACAACTTTTGTAAATGTACCTCCTGTTGAGGTTGGAAGAATTGAAAAAGTTGAATTTGAAGCTTTTCCTACATACTTTACTTTCCCTGTGAAAACTTTCCCATCAATTTGATCTACTTTTATGTCAACACTTTGTCCTTGTTTCACTTTTCCAAGCTTAGTTTCCTCTATATTTGCAGTAATATATAATTTATTAGGATCAACAATCATAGCCACAGATTGACCTGCTGCTTCAATTTCTCCGACATTTCCAACCTTTTTTAGTATAATTCCACTAATTGGTGCTCTTATTACAGATTGATCAATATTAGCATCTGGTAAGCTCCCCATATCCTGTCTACCAATTATTTGATCTTGCTTTACACTTTCACCTTCCTCAACATTAAATTCAAGAAGTTTTCCTGAAATCTGAGGACTTACCTTAATGAGATCTCCTGTGATCTTTGCATCTTCTGTTGAAACAAAGTGATTACTATCATACCAATAATAGAACCCAACACTTACAAGTGCTCCAATCATAACTGTAAATACAATCCCCATTAACATTTTACGTTTTCTATTCATATTATTTTCTCCCTTCATTCATGTCGTTTTTCATACCCAGCTTTACACTATCATTCACTTATTCCTATTTCAGCAAACATTCCAGGTTTTAGAAGTGGATCTTTATCGTCAAACTTAATCTTCACAAGGATATTCTTATTTTTTGAATCTATTGTAGAATCTATTACGGATACCTTTCCTTTAAACTCTTTTCCTTGTATTTCAGAAACCTTAATTACAACTTCCTGATCAACATATACCTTATTGATATATGTTGATGGAATGTACGCATTTATGCTAATAGTATCCAAATTAACAATTGTAAGTAATGGTGCTCCTGCTGAAGCTAATTCACCAGAATTAATATTTCTTGAAGTTACAATTCCTGAAATTGGAGATATAATTTTCTCATTCTGTAGCTGAACCTGAGCTGTATTTAACGCTGCTTCTGCACTTTTCACTTGTGCTTCTGCTACTGCTATAGTTTCATCTGTTTCTCCTTGGTTTAACATATCTAAAGCCGCCTTAGCAGACTTTACTGTTGATTCCGCTGATGCATAAGTTGTCTCACTTTGCTCAAGTTGAGATTTAGGAATTCCACCAGCTTCATAAAGACTTTTATTTCTTTCATTATTAACTCTAGCATTTTCATAATTTGCTTTAGCTGCATCAAGAGCTGCTGTAGCTTGCTCTATTTGTTCAGGCCTTGACCCACTTTTTATTTTGTTTAAACTTGCTTGCGCCGCATCGACACCTGCTTGAGCTTGCGCTACTTGAGCCTGAAGATCCTTTGAATCTAAAGTAATTATATAATCACCTTTGTTTACAGTTGAACCAACATCTATATCTAAATTTGCAATTCTTGCATTAATTTTTGAGCTTATAACTACACTTTCATCTGCTTGTACCTTACCAGATATACAATAGTTAATCTTATTATCCTGAACACTAACAGTTTCATCTGTATTAATATTCTCATCTTTATTATTTGAACATCCAAATAATGTAGCATTAGTTAATAGTAAAATAATCATTATCCACAATACATTCTTCTTCATAAGACTTTACTCCCTTAATTAAATTAATAATTTGTATCTCTAAATTTCCCTTATTATTTTGAAAAACAATCCAAGGCTTTTGAATTTCTTCATTTTATATATTAATTTCTTTAGCCTTCTTATTCAATACACAATGATAATCATTATCGTTAGTTATCCTACAATCCATACTCTATTTGTTTGATAACATACAATTTTATGCATATTAATTGCTACTGTTAGGATATTATTGTATATTGGTATTAATGGAAATTTATTCACTACACGTTTAAGAAAATGTCTGAGGTGACTTTATGAATAAAAAAACTGATTTACGTATATTAAAAACACGTGAAAATATAAAAACTTCTTTTATAAATTTATTATTGGTTAAAAATTTTAAAGACATCACTGTTCAAAACATCATAGATGAAGCATTAATAGGCAGGTCAACTTTTTATGATCATTATTATGATAAATATGATTTACTTGAACACCTTGTAAATGAAATTCTAAATGAATTTAATTTATTGATTAAAGATAGGTTTAATCTAAAATCCCATGAGGATTTTATAAACTTTTTTTCAAGCATTTTAGAGTACTACTCTAAAAAACGGAATGTATTTTTGGCATTGCTTAACGTTCATACTGAATCTATTGATTTATATAATAGCTTACAAAATACCCTAAAGGAAGGTT
>JAQSYS010000326.1 GCA_029256005.1 Sedimentibacter sp. | reverse complement strand
CCAGGTTGGATACAATTCGCTGGATGCTACATTTTTTATGTAATCAATAAAAGGAACTGTAACATTTAATGCATTTTCGTCATCAGGCAAACCTAAATGTACTGTTATTTCAGTGGGAAAGGGAACAATTACATGCGGCAGTGCAGCTCCCGGTATAAATATGTTTGATTCTGGTATACTCATAACTAACCTCTCTTATATCCTATAACTGTACCTGAATATTGACCGATGGCTCTAGAATTTGAAAATCTTAATTGTCTGTAAATGTCTACAATTTTATTCCATGTATCTTCATCAATTATACCGTTTGTTTCAAGCCCAAAGGTATTCTGAAAAGTAATTATTGATCTTGTTGTTTCTGGACCAAAAATGCCATTTGGGGTTACCGTTGGGATGTCAACCATAATTGTAGAAATAAATTGCAAAAACTGTTGAATAATATAGATTGCAGGATCTTCCATTCCCTCACTGTATTTTATCTGTGGAAATAAGAGGGCAGGAAGAGCTATGGCTGAAGGAGGAAGCACTCTCAATATTCCCTGAATGTTGCTGTACATGATATTCCAAGTTTCGTTGTCTATGTTTCCGGTCATTGGCAGATTGAATGTTTTTTGAAATTCTCTGATTGAATTCCTGGTCTGTGAATTTAGCATTCCGTTTATGTCTACAGCTGGTATTGAATCGTAATATGATGATAAGACATTAAGAAAATATTGAACCAGCTGAACTCTGGGCACAACTTCAAGATTTTCTAGTTCTTCAATTGTTTCAGGAGGAATTTCTCCAGGAAGAGAAACTTCCGCTGTTGTCTGAGCAAGTTTTCTCACTGATGAAAATACTTTTCTAATTTCATACCATGTAGCTTTATCAATAACACCTGTTGGAGAAAGATTAAAAATATTTTGAAATTCCTTGACAGCGGTTTCCATTGATTCATCAAATTCTGAGTTAATAGGGTATATTTTCGGTATAGCAGTGAAGTTTACTGAAATTGCATTTAAGGCGTTTTTAGTGGAAAGAACTGACAGTCCGCTGTCGCCACGCTTCAATGGAGTGCCTGGATATGTTTCTTCTATGTTTGGTAAAGGAGATATATCTCGAAATTGATAACTCATAACAACACCTATTGTACTGGAAGTGTATTAGGTCTGGGCGGAATAACAATTGTAATTCCAGGAATATTTTCCGGAGCACCTTGAGCTGTCGGAATTAAATTCAATCTGAAATTAGTGCCTATATTAGGAAAAACCTGAACATCTATGACATTTGATGTATAATATCCTATTGCTTGCACTCTAAGATTGTAAGTGGAATAATTATATTCAGTCTGCTGACCAACACCGCTATACTCTACTGGTACGTACATTGTAGGCACCCTGCCACTTTCGTCTGTAACTTGGTGGAATAATACATGCTCTTCATTTTCATCATAAGTATGATATAAGGTTACAACGGCATCCTTAACGGGAAGAGCGCCTGATGCTGTGTAAACTCCCACATTTATGTATCCTATTTCTTCAGGTGAAGGCTGTAATTCTGTGCCTTGATTATTTGAAGGCTGATTCTGTTGTATGTCTTCCGGTGCAGAAGGCGCAGGTTGAACCTCCAATTTTTTTAACATCATGTTACGAGCCTTATAAGGCTTTATGTTTTTATTATTAAAATTCATGGGAACACACCCCTTTCTAATTAATTAATACATTATCAATATATGCAGGATGGTTCAAATTGATTTTTATAAAAATGTTAAAAGTTAATAGCTAAATAATTTATTATATTGACAATAATTTCATAATATAATACACTTTGAATATCAAAATAATAAATTTAAAAATCATGCATAATAAAGTAAACTATTTTAATAAATGATGTTATTTAATTAAACTGAAAATACAATTTCTTTATTAAATGATTTAGAACTAATAAATGTTGACTTTATTCTTGAAATTTATTATTTTATATATGATGGATAATTCAAATGAAAAGTATAGGAGGATATAAATTGCCAAACGAAAAATTAACAGAGCTCAGAGAAAAAACTGAAATGGTTATGCTGGGCGGCGGGCAGAAGGCAATAGACAAGCAGCATGAAAACGGTAAACTTACTGCAAGAGAAAGAATATTAAAACTGCTTGACGAAAATAGCTTTGTGGAAATAGATGCCTTTGTTGAACACAGATGTGTAAACTTTGGTATGGAAAAAAAGACTGCTCCGGGTGAAGGTGTTGTTGCCGGATACGGAACAATAGATGGAAGATTAGTATACATATATGCACAAGATTTTACAGTAATAGGCGGCTCCTTAGGAGAAATGCATGCTGCTAAAATTGTAAAAGCACAAGAAATGGCATTAAGAGTTGGAGCCCCAATAATTGGAATCAACGATTCAGGCGGAGCCAGAATACAGGAAGGCGTAGATGCATTGTCCGGTTACGGCAAAATATTTTTTAACAACACAATTGCATCGGGAGTTATTCCGCAAATATCAGTTATTTTAGGACCATGTGCCGGTGGAGCTGTTTATTCACCAGCATTGACTGATTTTATATTCATGGTTCAAAACATAAGCAAGATGTTTATAACAGGACCAGAAGTTATAAAGGCTGTTACCGGAGAAGTAGTTTCAGGTGAAAAATTAGGCGGAGCAATGACTCATAACTCCATAAGCGGTGTGGCACACTTTATGAATGATTCAGAGGAAGAGTGCATCAACCACATAAGACTTCTATTGAGCTTTTTGCCACAAAACAACATGGAAACAGCACCTCCAAAAGAAGTTTTTGACGATTTAAACAGAATAGACGAAGCATTAGATGATATAATTCCAGACAATCCTAATAAAGCATATGATATGAAGGAAGTAATTTATAC
>JAQSYS010000325.1 GCA_029256005.1 Sedimentibacter sp. | reverse complement strand
TATAAAACCTTCCATTAGCTCTGGTGTATAGCTGCTGCCCCCACCTATGGTAACAATTTTAACTGGTTTCTTTTCCATTCTGATATCCTCCAATCAAATATATATTATTCTATAATTTATAGAGTTTTCATCTGTAAGACAGTGGACAATAGTTTGTCCTGTCATAATAATGGTATCATATTAGGATTATAAAGCAACACAGTTTATAGCAAAGTGGGGTGGTACAGTTTTAACTAGCAGGTCTTTTACCAAAATCAGAATTTATAAAGCTTTCTAATTCTTTAATTGGAACACTGATTTCTATGAAGCTTTTTGCGCTGTCATCAGCAGGCATATAATAGAAAACTACATTCTCTCCTTCAAAATATATTCTTATGCCTTCAGTTTCAGCGGCAAGCTTTATTCCCTTAGCATCAGCTTGTTGTCTTAAAATTGCTGTCACTTTATCTTTACTTGACTTATCAGTCTTAATAAAGTTTTGGAGTTTTATTTCATTGGAAGATTTAATATCTAAGTTAATGCTTTGCATAATAACAATATCTCTTCCACTTGATAATTTACCTGTTCCTTGAAACAACACACTTAATAAATTGTTATCCATTTTAGTAATTCTATAGTCTATATTTAAATTAGTATACATGTCTTTCTTTTCATACATGGCAATAGAATTTCTCAGACTCTTGTTCATATAACCCATCAATAGTTCCCCCTTAAAGCCTGTTATTTCAGGATAGGATATTTTAGAGCTACTGTCTTTAAGGTTTGAAACCTTTCTGATAACTTCGTAATCTGCGTTATTTTTATCTATGCTGCTCTTATGCTGGTTTTCCTGAGCATGTATAACGTTATTTTCAGCCTGGTTCATCACTATTTTTACCCCAGTAAAAGTTAAAGCTGTAATAGTAAGAGCAATTAATAATGTAAGTTTTATTTTCATATTCATTCACTCCTTATTGTAATCTATTTTATATACTCAGTGCTTACTAAAATATTACTGATAATCTCAGTTGGGATAGTAAATTCAACAATTCCCATATACCCTGGGGCAACCTCATACTTGTCAAATGAAATTACTAGCTTATTTTCAGCATTAATATAGAAGTTTTGGCCTTTTAAAATTTTTTCGAAAGGCTTTATAGAAGTTTTTTGATCAATTCCTGAAACCCAGTAGAACTTTTTATTATTTGCTTTATGCTGTTCAACCATCTGCTTTTTAATATTTTCGCTAATAATATCTACATAACTTTCATCTTTAAATAAGCTTGGCAGGGTAATTAAAACTTCATTTTTCTTATCTATAGTGTCATATTTAAATATGGTTGATGATGAACCTACTGTATTTACTACATAACGTCCTATTGATAATATTGTGTCAGTATCTGTTTTTACTACATATCCACTCTTTATTCCCAATTGGCCCCCATTATTTTCCTTTAAAGACTCCATATCAGCTAAAAACTCTTCGTATAATTTTTTGTTTTCTTCAATATATTTATCGTTTAAGGTGTTTTCTAAAGTTTTATTATTCAGGCCATCTATTGAAGGGGCTTTAATTTCGGCATTGTAGGTATCTTCTTTTACTGTGTATTCTCTAAAAGTCAACACCTTTACAAGATTTTTCACTATTGGTACAGCAGATAAAGTTTCCGCAAATACTGGACTAGTATTTATTAACAATGTAAATGCCATTAATGCTGCTGCCATTGATGCCGCTGTAATACCACTTTTATAGTACTGTTTTCTTTTTTTCTTAGAATATATATTGCTGTCTTGTAATGCCTTTTTTACCACAAAATCTAATTCCTCTGGGATAGGAATATCCATATATTCCTTTTTAAGTTGTTCAAAATTATTACCATTCATATTTACGCCTCCATTTTTATCTGTAATACTTCTAAAGATTTGTATAGTCTGCTTTTTACAGTGCTGATATTTTCGTTTAGGACTTCAGCAATTTCTTCTAGTTTCATGTCCTCAAAATATCTTAGGATTATTATGCTGCGGCAGTTTTCAGGAAGAGATTCTAGTGCGTTATGCAGGTCGATATCCGCATATTTATCAACTACCTTGATATGGCAGCTTATCAGAGTTTCTTCGTCTACTGAAACAACCTTTTTTTGTTTTCTCAGTAAATCCAATGAAGTGTTTATTACAATCCTATAAAACCAGGTTTTAATATGACTAGGATCTTTTAGTGAATCAACTGATGATAAAGCCTTATAAATGGAATCTTGAACTACATCCAGTGCATCATCAACATTTTTAACATAACTATAAGCAAGCCTGTAGTAGCTCTCTTTGTGAATAATAACATAATCTGCAATTTGCTTTACCAAGCTGTCTTTTTTCATTTCTAACAATCAATCCCTTCATATGTATTAATTTCTCTTGTTGTCACGTGATACTTTATAGACGTAGTGAGTGCGTAAAAAAGTTTTACACTTTTGAAGTTATTAAAAAAATTATTTATATTTTGTGATTGCAGAGACTTCCTATACGAAATCAAGCATTGAAAAGTGAGATATATTAAATTAAGTAAGTACAAGGTTAGAGAAAAACCTTAATTATAGCACAGAGCTTGTTTGTTGAATATGCAATTTTTTGCTGAAAGTCTTGCAAAAAATGCTCCTATATACCCAGTGAAATATATTTTAAAACTGAGTAACTTGCCGAATATTAAAGAAAATTTAATCTAATTAAATGTAAACGTTAAAATTAAGAGAAAATGACCATTTTACATAATGAAAATTGTCTCATAAAATGAACTCATCAATAATGTCACTAAAATATGAATAAGAGGTGAGTTTCATGGAAGTTGTTACAATTGGAGAAACCATGGTGCTTTTTAATCCGGATTCACCAGGTCCCCTG
>JAQSYS010000324.1 GCA_029256005.1 Sedimentibacter sp. | reverse complement strand
GCTTCTATTAATGTGCCCAGTATTATTCTGACCATATTCCACAAAAAACCGTTGCCATTTACATCTATTTCTATTATATCTTCCTTTTTTTCTATATTAATATAATTGATGGTTCTTACTGTTGACTTAGTTTTGGACTTTAATGTTGTAAAGCTTTGGAAATCATGCGTTCCAATTAATACCTGTGAACACTGTCTCATTTTTTCTAAATCAAGGTTTTCTCCAATATTATGTAAATACTTGCGATCAAAAACATTTTTTATTTGACTATTGTTGATTCTGTACATATAAGTTTTTGAAAGAATATTGTATCTTGAATGAAATCTTTCACTTGCATTTTTTACAGACAATAATGCAATATCATCGGGTAGATTGTTGTCTATATACTCTTGCATTTCTTCAATACTAATATTTGAATTAGTGTGAAAGTTAGCTGTATAGTTTAAGGCATGAACACCTGCATCGGTTCTTCCGCAGCCTACAAGCTGAATTTCCCCTCCGGTCATCTTAGTTAATATATCTTCTAGTTTTCCTTGCACTGTATTGACATCTTCAGTTTGCTTCTGCCATCCCTTGTACCTACTACCGTCATACTGAATAATCATCTTTATGTTTCTCATAACAATTGATAAGCTATTGATAAACTATTGGTGTTCAATAGCTTATCAATTGGCTCTCCTCCGATTTGTACTTTTTAGAATATTATATCTTAAATCTCAAAAAAAACAAGGTAAGATTTACTTACCTTGTTTTCCTCTAGACTGCCTCAGCAAATGAACCATAATTTCTTGAGTTGTAAATTCCCAATAGCTCTTTTTCTGTTATGTCCTTGTTTTTTACATCCAATATAACCTTGCCTCTGTCAAGCATTACTATTCTGTCCGAATACCTTATGGTATCCTTAACATTGTGGGAAATCATCATTGTTGTTATTGCTTGTATCTTTATTAGCTCCTGGGTTTTTTCCATTATGAGCCTTGATGTTTTGGGGTCTAGTGCTGCTGTATGCTCATCTAATAATAACAGCTCAGGCTTGTTTATGGTTGCCATCAACAGTGACAGCGACTGCCTTTGTCCTCCTGACAGAAATTTTACCTCTGTGTCTAATTTGTTTTCTAAACCCAAGTCCAATGTCTTAAGTATTTCCTTGTAACTTTCTATTTTATTTTTCCTTATTAATTTCCTCAATGAAAACTTCTGGCACTTCTTATCTGAGAGACTTATGTTCTCCAGTATTGTCAGTGAAGGCGATACTCCCATTGATGGATTCTGATGCACTCTTCCAATATATCTTGCTCTTTCATTTTCTTTTAATTTGTTAATGGTCTTGCCATTTAGTATAATTTCTCCCTCTTCCGGCGAAAGCACTCCGCTTATTATATTGAATAAGGTGCTTTTTCCACATCCATTGGCACCTAAAATCCCTGTACATTCTCCTTTGTTTATATGAAGATTAAAACCATTGAATATTGATGCTTCATTATCTGTTCCAATGTTAAAGCTTTTTGATAAATCTTTAATTTCTAACATATGCTCCCTCCGGTAATTTGTATTTTGCCTTTCTGAATCCAGAACTAAATGTGTTATAACTTAAAAATGCTATCACTATTATTGCATTTATTGCCTTTAAATCTGTTGGCTCCAGCCCTAAATCTATTGCAACCGCTCCTATGAATTTGTATACTAATGCTCCGATTATTGCTCTTGTTGTGTTTTTCAGCCTCTTGTTTTTTAGTATTGTGTCTCCTACTATTATTGATGCTATTGCCACAACTATAATTCCCGTTCCCATCGTTATTTCCGCAAAGCCCTGGTACTGTGCCATCATTGCCCCGCTTAATGCAACAAGTCCGTTTGAAAGCATAAGACCGATGAGCTTATATTTGTTTGAATTCTCGCCTAAGGATTTTACCAGTGTTTCATTATCTCCTGTTGCTATCAAAAGGTAACCTATTTCAGTTTTCAGAAAGATGTCCATTGCTGTTTTAACAGCTACTGCTATGATTATTAAAATAATTATTACCTCTGTGTTGTCGAATATAGAGCCGTAATTAAAAAGTCCCACATTTGATTTTCCGTTTAATCTTAAATTAACTGAGTACAAAATTGTCATTGTAAGTATTCCGGATAACAGAGCTTTTATTTTTAATTTTATATTTAATGTATAGGTTATTAGCCCTGCCAGTGTTCCTATAAAAAATGCAAGTATTGTGCTTGTCACCGGGCTTACGCCTGATGTTATGAACCTAGCAAAAATAAATGCACCCATAGGAAATGTTCCTTCAACGGACATGTCAGCAAAATCAAGTATTTTAAATGTTATGGTAACTCCTATTGCCAGCACTGCAAATATGAGTCCCTGCTCTATTGATGTCAAAATTAAAGTGTTCATGTTACCTCCTTTTAACGATCGCGGAACGTTGCTGAACAATTTTTTATTGCATTCTGAGGCATTTAACCTAATGAATTTCCTATTGTTCAGCAATCATTCAGCCATTGTTTTCCAATCGTTCATCTACTGTTCTATGAATTCTGCTCCGTCAAACGCTTTGTGTTCTTTTGAGAATCCTAATGCTTCAGCAGTCTTTAAATTAACAAGTTTTTCTAAATTATCTGACGCTTGGACAGGTATATCTGCAATATTTTTTTTGTCAATTAGCACTTGCTTTGCGATAACAGCTGATTGTTTTCCTATTTCATAGTAACTGATTCCCTTTGAAACCATTATACCTTCTGCAACATGTGACCCGTCTGCTGATACTGTCATAAGTCCATTCTCTTGTGCAAGTTTAGCTACTAATGAAATAGAGGAAGCAACCATGTTATCAGTAATTATATACAACGCATCTGCTTTTTTTGATATTGTATCAAC
>JAQSYS010000323.1 GCA_029256005.1 Sedimentibacter sp. | reverse complement strand
ACAGTAATGATAACTCACTAATATAAGTATATATCAAAATACATTTACATTACAATATATTAATTGACAATTTATTTAACAAATCCACACAAATCATGGAAAATGCAACTACCTGCTGTCATTATATACTGCAAAATGGATGTGGTCTTCCCACTTGCCGTTGATTTCAAGGTATCTCCTTGAAAAACCTTCCTGCTCAAAATTAAGCTTTTCCATTACCCTCAAGCTTCTTGCATTTCGTGGTACAATATTTACTTCTATTCTGTGAAGGCCAAAGTCCTCAAACATAATCTCCACTGTCTTATTAATTGCTTCAGACATATATCCCTTATTTATTTCATCTTTATCCAGTTTGTATCCCATAAAACAAGACTTGAAGTTACCCATTACAATGTTGCTGCAGCATACATTGCCTATAAGCTTATTGTCATCTTTTTTAAAAATCCAAAACCTTACAAGTGTATTTTCTTTAAACATATTGTATTCCATGTTTAATTTTCTTTTATGATATGAAAGTGTGTAAAAATCCATCGGGTGTTTTGGTTCCCATTCAGATAAAAAATTATGATTTCTTTTGTAATATTCTAAAACCTCTCTGGCATATTGAGGTTTTAATATTCTTAAATAAAGTCTGTCAGAATCATATCTTGTTTGTTTGAACATAATTTCTCCTAACCAATGAGCAGATGGTGCCCAGAATTTATAATTTCTATTGTATCATACTATAATCTAACACTTAAATAGTCAACTTTTTTTACTTTACTATAATTTTTTTTTGTGGTAGTATTATACAGATATTGAGCTTGTATGAAAGGATTAACAATGATTACTAAGAGCAATAAAAGTTTTTTAATATTCACTTTATTTTATTTTTATTTCACAATGGCTCTTTTTGATGCATCCCGTGGCAATTTCATACCATTTTTCATTGAAGAATTCAAAATAAACAATACTGTAATAAGTTTGATATTGAGTTTAAATACATTGGGAAATATAATAGGAAGTTTCCTGGGTGGGCATTTTTGTGAAAAATACGGTCACAAAACAGTATACATAATAGGTTCAGTTATTGCCGCAATAGGCGTTTTAATTTCTCCTTTCACGCAAAATATATTTATGTTGGGTCTTTTTTATTTTATATACGGAATTGGACGCCAATTTTTATGTATAGGAATTGATTCAATGGTTCCAATACTTTCAGTAGGCTTCGAATCAATATTAATGAATATCACTCATTTTATGTTTGGCCTTGGAAGTTTTGCAGGACAAAGTGCCTATGGAAAACTACTTTCACAAGGTATTCCTTGGAGAACAATTTATTTATACCTAGGTATATTTTTCGTTGTATCAGTAATATTATCAATAATTGTCAAGACTCCAAAAATTCAGGTAACAAGCGTGTCCTTTAAAAGAACAGATTTGTATAAAAACCCGTTAGTTTATATGTTTGTACTTGCGCTTACTTTTGGACTCATCTCAGAATCAGTTATTATTACATGGTTTATAAGTTATATAAGGGAGTCATATCTATTGAATCCTGCAGATGCAGCAAAATTCGCATCCATGTTTTTTCTCATGTTTGCACTTGGGCGATTATGCGGAGGATTTGTTTTAAATAAATTAGGAGATTATAAGGGATTAAAATTATTTTTACTTATGGCAGCTATTTTTACATTAGCCGGACTTCTTTTAAAACAAAAAGGACTGATTTTAATCTCAATGTCTGGATTCTTCATTTCACTGACCTTCCCAACCTTTATGGTAATTATAAATTCTGCTTTTAGACAGAACTCTTCATTTGCAATTGGTTTGATTGTGACAATCAGCAACATTTTGTATGTTGTTTTGTTTAATATAACAGGTGTATTAAATGATTTATTTGGAACATATGCTGCATTTTATGCAGCGCCAATATCGATAATTTGTTGCTTTATGATGCTTTCGATTATTGGTAAAAAATTAAATAATGAAAAAATATAAATTCGGAGGTTATATGTCATTAGAAAAATTAATAATTCCAGAAGGCTATATGAGCAAGCTTTCACTTTTAGAAACACAAATAGCAATTAAAAAAATTAAAGACTTTTTTGAAGCTGAGCTTTCAAAAAACTTATCCCTTATAAGAGTTTCAGCTCCCTTAATGGTAAGACCCGAATCAGGACTAAATGATGATTTAAATGGTTTTGAAAGAGCAGTTCGATTTGATATGCTTGATACAAAATATGATGTTGAAATAGTTCAATCTCTTGCTAAATGGAAAAGAATGGCCCTTGGAAGCTACCGTTTTGATACATATACAGGTCTTTACACTGATATGAATGCAATAAGGCGTGATGAAGATTTAGATAACATACATTCTATTTATGTTGACCAATGGGATTGGGAAAAAATAATAAAAAAAGAAGATCGCAACAAAGGAACATTGATTTACATCGTAAACCAAATTTACAATGCATTTAAATCAACTGAAAAACATTTAAGAAGTTTATATCCATTTTTAAGAAATGAGCTTCCAGAAGAAATTTATTTCATAACAACAGAAGATCTTCTTCAGCTTTATCCAGATAAAACTCCTAAGGAAAGAGAATATCTTATTACAAAGGAAAAAAAGGCTGTGTTTTTGATGGAAGTTGGCAGTAAACTGACAGACGGAACTATACATGATGGACGTGCAGCCGACTATGATGACTGGTCATTAAACGGTGATATATTGTTTTACTTCGCAACTCTTGATATTGCATTAGAACTTTCTTCAATGGGAATAAGAGTTGACGGTGAATCTTTATTGAAACAACTTCAAGAAAGAAATCAAGTGTACAAAAAAGATTTTCCATTCCACCAGGATGTAATAAATGAAAGAGTTCCTTTTACAATCGGAGGCGGTATCGGT
>JAQSYS010000322.1 GCA_029256005.1 Sedimentibacter sp. | reverse complement strand
TGGAAACTCAATTTTTTAGTTGAAAAAACATATCCTTGACTGTATAATAAATATAAGATATTCAATAGCACACCAAGACTCAGGAGGAATTGCAATGAAAGAAGCAACTAGCTGCGGTGGTGTGGTGATATATAGGGGTAAAATCTTATTGTTATATAGAAGCTACAAGAATAAATATGACGGTTGGATGCTACCAAAAGGAACAGTTGAAGCAGGCGAAGAATTTAAACATACTGCTCTAAGGGAAGTATTGGAGGAATCTGGCGCAAAAGCAAGCATAATTAAATACGTTGGAAAAAGTCAATATACCTTTATTGCTGATGACCAGAGCATTTTAAAGAATGTGCATTGGTTTCTTATGTCAACGGACAGCTATAATACCAAACCACAGCGAGAAGAATATTTTGTTGACTCAGGTTTTTACAAATATCATGAAGCTTATCACCTATTAAAGTATGCGAATGAGAAGCAAATAGTGGAACGCGCATATTATGAGTACTTAGAATTAAGAAAAATGAATCTATGGGACAACAAAAAATATTTTTAAGAAAAAATAAAGTAGATAACCAGAAATATGAAATAATACAAAAGCTCCACAGTTATAGAAATTATTCTATAACTGTGGAGTTTTTTTGAGTATGGTTGTGATGACATAGTATTGTTATTCTAGGTAGAAAAGAATTCCGCAGATATCTAAACATAATGCTAATGTATGAATTGAAATAAGAAAATTGTCAGAGCTGAGGTAGTTGACATTTATTACAAGTTTCAATATAATAAAATGTGTTAATAAAATAACAATGTTACTTAAGTTATTATAAAAGGAGTACACGATGACAATGAACTATAAAGTAGGAAAAAGTTCTAAAATTGATTTTTATGAAGCAATATCGGAAGCTACATCAGGTTTTAAATCCCCAAAACTAATCTTGTTTTTTTCAAACACACAACAATTTGAAAGTTATACTTTATTATTAGGGGAAAGGTTTAGTAATAGTATAATCATGGGAGCAACAACTTATGCAGGCTTTTGCAAAAACGGTGCTTATAAAGATTCCTTGCTTGTAATTGGTATAGAAGATGGGATTGAATGTTATGCCGACGTGTTAGAAGACGTAGATCGTTATCCAATTAAATATGTTGACAGAATATCTGATGTAGTCAGCAAATTTAAAAATACTACGAATACAGTATGTTTTGAAATATCATCAGGGTTAATCGGTTGTGAAGAATTAGTATTATCAACGTTTAATTCTGTTCTTGAAAATAAGAATATTCCATTGTTCGGAGGAACAGCAGGTGATTACGGTAAAGCAGAAAAAACAATTATATCATTAAATGGTAAGGTTTATAATAATGCCTGTGTATTTGTTATGATAAAGAATTTAGGTGGTAAAATTAGATTTTATAGAGAAAATATATATATGCCAACCAATCATTATTTTACAGCTACAAAAGTTGATGTTAAAAATCGTGTTGTATATGAATATGATAATAAACCTGCTGCAAAAGTAACGGCAGAAGCTCTAAATACTACGGTTGAGAATCTTCCTAAATATTTAGATAGTTATCCACTCGGTAGAGTAATAGGTGATGAAATGTATATTACAGCAAATCAAATGGTTACAAAAGATAACGGGATGGCTTATCATGCAAGAGTATACAACAATTCAAAAATGGTTCTTTTAAAACCAGATGATTATAAAAGTGTTATCAAAGAAACATTAAAGCAAATAAAAAAAGAAACTCCACATCCATCATTAGCAATTATGATAAATTGTCTTGCAAGATCGATTCTTTTCGATACAGATGGATATTTAGACGGTTTTGCAAAAGATGTTGGGAATACATTAGGTAATTATATTGGATTTGCAGGTTATGGTGAGCAGCTAAATCAACAACATTTTAATCAGACAATGGTTATTGCAGTATTTGAATAGGGGGGTAAAAAATGAAATGGATAAAATTTAAAAATAAGAATCAATCCGTTCAAGATGATAAAATATTGATAGAACAAGATGTAAAGCAAGAAACAAATAATAACAAATACATAAACTATGGTATTTTACATATTGAAAAGAAAATTGAAGAATTCATGGATGAAGAAGCGAAAGTAACCAAATCAGTTGAAGATATTGAGAATACCTATTCGCAAGTTGGTAAGATTCAAGAAATGATTAATAATCTGGATAGTAATTTTAATGAGTTTGGTAAATATGTAAATAATATAAATGGAGTTATGGATCGTTCAGATATTGCAATTAACCGAGCGGATAGCATGATTAGTACATTAGCGGATAATTTAAACGGAACTTGCGAGCAACTTGACTTATTTACAGAAGCATTTTATACACTTGAGAATAATTTTAACAACATTAAACAAATGTCGAGCAGTATTACAGACATAGCAAAAAATACTAATCTTTTAGCTTTGAATGCTTCTATTGAAGCAGCTAGAGCAGGGGAAGCAGGAAGAGGATTTACTGTAGTTGCAGATGAAATCAGAAAATTATCTGCATCAACTACGAATTTAGTACGCGGCATTGATGATAATATTATAAACTTATACGATAGTATAAATTTATTAAAACATGAAATTGAAAATACCAAAACAGCCATAAATGGAAACTTTGATTATGCTTTAAATGTTCAAAAAGATTTCAAGCAGGTAACAGCGTGTACGAACGAAGTAAAAGATTTTAGCGGACATATAATTACTGGAATTGACCGTACTAGTAGTGAAATTAATGGCGCAGCTACTGGTGTAGGTTCAGTAACAGAAATTGTGGATTCTTTGGGTAAAAAATTAAAGGATTTAAATTTGCGAATTAGTAAGAGATCAACAATTATATGCAACATGACTGATTTTTTGCAGCAAATAGAAAATTTA
>JAQSYS010000321.1 GCA_029256005.1 Sedimentibacter sp. | reverse complement strand
CTCTAGTATTATTTATTTTTCCAAGCATATTTATAGTGCTTTTAGGGCCAGCTATTATACGCCTTATATCTGAACTCGGCAAACAATAAAAACTACTCGTTTGAGTAGTTTTTTTATGTAAATCTTTAGCTGCTAGATGACTTGTCTAAGTAGTTTAGTAAAGCGGAAAATAATTTTACAATAAGCTTGTCTAATAAAACTTCTTCTAGAATATACATAATTTAAGATATTATTATTTTATTATGGGGGAGGAAATAATGAGTTACAAGAGGAGGCTTGGAGACAGGTACGATGGAAGATTGCTTAAAAAAATAGATCCTTTTTTTAAGGTAATGCCTTATTTAATGAGGACAAGAGGAGATTCTCAGGTTTTTTTCGATGATAGAATTGAGTTGGAAAAAGTTGAAGAATTTCTGAAGCAAAAAAGGAGATCAGGAAATAGAGATGTAAAGTTTCTTCATATTATAATTGCAGCTATGGTTAGGACCATATCACAAAAACCTAGGCTAAACCGTTTTATAGCTGGTCAAAAGATTTATGCCAGAAATGAGATACTTGTATCTTTGGCAATTAAAAAGCAATTAAAAGAGAATTCTGTAGAAACAACTATAAAACTTAAGTTCGAACCTGAAGATACCTTAGGAAATGTTGTTGCAAAAGTTAATGCTGTTGTTAGTGAGAATAAAAATGATGAAAATAAGAATGATACAGATAAAACAGCAAAGGTATTTTCACTATGCCCAGGATTTGTGATCAAGTTTCTAGTTTGGTTATTGACCAAGCTAGATTATTTTGGGTTGATGCCAAGGATATTGAATAAAGTGAGCCCTTTCCACACCAGCGTATTTATTACTGATTTAGGTTCTTTAGGAATCCAGCCAGTGTACCATCATATATACGAATTTGGAACCACTTCTGTATTTGTAGCCTTTGGAGCGAAACAAAAAGAAAAAGTATTAGATGATAAAAATGCAGTTATTGAGAAAAAGTATGTAAATTTAAAAGTGGTTGCAGATGAAAGGATAGTAGATGGCCATTACTATGCCAGTGCATTCAGGCTTTTCAAAAAACTTATTGAAAACCCTGAAAGGCTTGAACTAGTGCCAGAAAAAATATTTGAAGATATAGTTTAACTAATATGATTTTGTTTTATAACTCTATCTGCTATTTATATAGATAGAGTTTTTATTTTTTAATAGTTTCGGGTATAATTATTTAATATATTTAGGATTCGTTGAGGTGAAGGTAAAATGGCAAAGAAAAGCGCACGAAACAATGATTTACTGAAAGAGGCAAAATCAAAAGCTTCCCCACAAATATACGCACTTTTAATAAATCTAATAAACCAGGATAGAGAAGATTTAGCTGAACTTGTATTAAAAGTTGATTATCTTGTTGAATATACCAATACTTGCATAAGGCAAAAGGACCTTGATGAGGCCAAGGACTGTTTGCCAAAGGTAAAAAGCAGGATAGACACCCTTAAGAATGAAGGAGCAGATACTGATTATTTGTATTACTTATATGAAGGTTTAATAAAAAAGATTAATAATTAAAAGATGTAGTTAGATTCTAGTTGTGGATTTGACACGAATCTAACTTCTTATTTTTACTAAATTATTGAAGTTAAAACATTTCAATAGTAAACTATATTAGTACGAATTTTAAGAACTCTGGAGAAAAAGGCAACAAAACTTTTTAAAAGCTGCAAGGTATGCTCTCATATATGTCCAGAGAAGGCTATTAATTTGAATATGCTGAGAAAATTGGACTCGGCTGTAAAAGATATGAAATAATAGATTTAGCTACAACTATGTAGAGGAGGGTTTATAAATGGATCAACAATATGAAATAGCAACTTTTGCAGGTGGATGCTTTTGGTGTATGGTTTCACCTTTTAAGAAACTTAACGGAGTTTTAGATACAAGAAGCGGATATACTGGAGGGCACGTAGAAAATCCTACATATAAAGAGGTGAAGGCTCAAACTACGGGTCACTACGAGGCAGTCCAAATTGCATATGATCCCAAGGTAGTAAGTTATGAAACTCTGCTTGAAGTTTTTTGGAGACAAATAGATCCAACGGATTCGGAGGGGCAATTTCAGGACAGAGGAAGTTCCTATAAGGCAGCAATATTTTATGAAAATGATAAACAAAAAATTAAAGCAGAAGCTTCAAAAAAAGCATTAGAAGAGTCAGCAAGGTTTGACAAGCCAATAGTTACAGAAATACTTCCTGCAGCAGTTTTTTATCCAGCTGAAGAATATCATCAGGATTTTTATATAAAGAGTCCATTGGAATATATGAAAGATAGAGAGATTTCAGGAAGAGATGAGTTTATAAAAAAATACTGGGGAGATAAACAACTATCTTAAGAATAAATAATAACAATATTTTAGGTAAAGCGAAAACTTTTAATGATGTAAACCGAGCATGAAGATAAAAATACTTTATGCTCGGTTTTTATATTAAGTGATATTCTGACAAAAAAATCTTTTAAGCTGTGAAAAAAATAATTAAACGAAGGTTTTGTAAGTGTATAGGAGTATCATAAGGTCATTTTAGAATGATAAGCTAGAATAAAGTATTAATGTTCGTTAATTCTGAATTAAGTTTAATTTAATTATATTTAAAATAAAAATGTAAACGATTATTGACGAACGAATTGTAGATATTTGCTGTAAATTGTACAGTTGCAATATTTACATATATTAACTAAGGTTGTATAATAAATGTACACCATTTAGTAGCACTTTGTCTATTATATGGTGAATATAACAACCTTATCCTTTCATGGGGGGTTAAGGAAAAAGGGGGAAGAACGTTTGTTCAAATCATTTAAGTTCAAAAAGTGGACAGCTTATGTATTAGCATTATTTATGCTGCTAAGTT
>JAQSYS010000320.1 GCA_029256005.1 Sedimentibacter sp. | reverse complement strand
GGCAAATCATCAAATGATGTACCAGGAGCTATGCCATTGTCAGGATCTCCTTCAGTTGGATCATATACATAACCACATGCGTCGCATACATATTTTTGCATAAATTGTTTCCTCCTTAATATTTTTAAATGCTTAATACTATTTTAACTAAATAAAATCAAAAGTCAATAAAAAAGGTGTGCTTTTCCATATTATAAATAATATTCATCAATCAAACAGCCTTAATATTTTGTTGAAAAACGTATAAAAATAATTATAATTTTATAGACACATATAATTTTTATATATATAATAATGTAAACTAATAACAATTAAATGTTTAAAATGAGGTAGATATGGCAATAAATAAGGTTGTAAAGGCTGCTCTAAAAGCAATATCCTACAATGATATAGATGTTAAGAAAAATTATCTGCTTCACAGAAATTTTGTAAACTTAACACACAGGCACTATTTGAGACCGTTTTTTAATACATGGGATTGTTCGGTAGGCTCAGAAAATTACAGTATTCCTGTAAGAATTTATTCTCCTGAGGAAGAAGGAGATTATCCTGTGCTTTTGTTTTTTCATGGTGGCGGCTGGGTAATCGGCAACATAGATTCTTATAGCAAAGTCTGCGCTAATATGGCAAAAATGACTAAACATAAGGTGGTATCAGTTGATTACAGACTTGCGCCTGAATATCCATTTCCTGCAGGATTAGAAGATTGCTATCAGGTAGCAAAAGCTTTTATTACAAACAAAGAAATAAATAGCAAGGATGTTACTTTAATTGGGGATAGTGCGGGCGGAAATCTGGCTGCTGCATTGTCGCTTATGGCAAGAGACAAAAATGAATTTGCTATAAACAAACAAATTTTGATTTATCCTGCAACTTATAACGACCATAGTGAGACGTCCCCATATCAGTCAGTACATGATAATGGAACGGACTATTTGCTTACATCCAAAAGAATCTGTGATTACATGGATTTATATAAAAGCAAAAATGAAGATATATATAATCAATATTTTGCTCCACTCTTAGCGGATGACTTAACAAGTCAGCCGGATACTCTGATAATTACTGCAGAGTTTTGCCCTCTCAGGGATGAAGGAGAGCATTACGGCAAAAGGCTTCGAGAGGCAGGAAATAATGTAGACATATTTAGGGTAAAAGATTCGTTACATGGTTTTTTTACATTGCCTCCAAGATTTCCTCAATTGAAGCTGTGTTATGAGATAATTAATTCTTTTCTTGACAGTACGAGGTGAAACGGTTGAAAAATAAAAAAGTATCAGAATGGAACAGGTTGGATAATGCAGCTAAAATATTTCCTCCAAACAGCAAAAATAGTGATACCAAAGTATTCAGATTTGCTTGTGAGCTGTATGAACCTGTGGACAGAAACATTCTGCAAAATGCATTAGATATAACAATAGAATCATTTCCATTATATAAATCTGTTATAAAAAGTGGTTTATTTTGGTATTATTTTGAGCAGAGTCACATCAAACCAGAAGTAACTGAAGAAAATCTGCCTCCTTGTACTACATTGTATGACAAAAACAACAAAAATCTTCTTTTTAGAGTTATGCATTATAGAAAAAGGATAAGCTTCGAGGTTTATCATGCCTTATCAGACGGAGCAGGTGCTTTGCAGTTTTTCAAAACATTAGTTTTTCACTATATAACAATACGGCATGAATTTAAGTTTAGGGACAGGGTACCTGTTTTAGATATTGATGCATCGAAAAATCAAAAAATGGATGACAGCTTTCAAAAATATTACTCTGGAACAAAAACCAAAGTAAAAAAGAAAAAAGAAAAGGCTTTTAGAATACGAGGATCGAAGATTCCTGAATATAGAATAAATGTCATAGAAGGAATAATACCAGTTGACAGCATGTTAGCAAAAGTACAGGAATATAAAACATCTCTGACAATTTTCATGGCAGCTATTTTAATGTGTGCAATCAATGAAGAAATTCCTGTCAGACTTAAAAAAAGACCAGTTGTTCTGAGTATTCCTGTTAATTTAAGAAATTATTATTATTCTCAGACAGCTCGTAACTTTTTTGGCGTTATAAATGTTGATTATGATTTTTCTAAAGGAAGCAATGAACTTCAAGAGGTAATAGAAAGTTTAAAAAATAGCTTTAAGGAGAACTTGACTCCAGAATTCTTGGGAAGAAGGATAAACACGCTCTCATCACTTGAACACAACTACATATTGAGAGCCATACCGCTTGCAATAAAGGACATTGCACTGAAGATTGCAAATAACATAGTTGACAGAAGCTATACATCTACTCTTTCGAATGTTGGAATTGTGAGTATGCCGAGTGAATTAAAACCATTTATATCATCATTTGATATATTTGTCAGCACAAACAAGCTTCAGGCATGTGTTTGTTCATTTGAAAATAATCTCAGAATAAGCTTTACATCTGCATTTGTTTCAACGGAAATTCAGAGGAGATTTTTTAAAACGTTGACTGATTTTGGTATTCCGGTAACAATTGAATCAAATATAGTACATGAAGAATAGAAGGTGTGTAAGTGAAGTATTGTAATAGTTGCAAGGTAAATGTTGTAGGAAACAGAAAAAACTGTCCCCTTTGTCAAGAATCACTTAAAGGAGACAAAAATGAGGATGAAGTGTTTCCTAAAATTTCATTTGTTTATAAAGAACATGGATTGTTTTTCAAAATGATGCTTTTAGTTTCAATAATAGTAGCATCTATCTCTGTGTCAATTAATATATTGCTACCACAAGGGGGAGCATGGTCATTATTTGTTCTTGGAGGGCTTGGCTCAGTGTGGGCAAGCATGATATCTGCAATTAACAAACGAAACAATATCCCCAAAAATATTGTATACCAAGTAATGATAATTTCAGTTATAGCAGTTTT
>JAQSYS010000319.1 GCA_029256005.1 Sedimentibacter sp. | reverse complement strand
TTATAATTAAATGAATGAATCAATTAAAACCAAACAGCTGAATAAGCATAATTTTGTTAAGAAATATCACAATAATGTTAGTCTGTATTGTGATTTTTTATTGTAAAATGATTATAACTTTTACTAATTTTAATATATGGAGTGTTGTATGTCTCATAAAATAAAAAAATGGGCTTTTTTATTGCTATTAATATTTATCGCTGTACTGGTATTGGCTATAAATCAGTTTACAAATACCATATATGATTTAAATTTATATGAATATTTTAAATATTCACAAGATTTATCCGAAGATGAAATTAATTATTTAAAAGAAAAAAACACTCTATATTATACCTCAGACAACAATGCGCCCCCATTTTCATTTAAGGATAAGTACTCAGGTCTTTATAAGGGTTTTATTTTAGATTATGTCACTGCACTATCAATAGAACTTAATACTGAAATTGAATTTGTTCCAAGAGTATGGGAGGATGCTATTCAAAGTGTGATTTCAGGAGATGCAGACATGATTGAATTGTATCCAAGTGAAGATAGAAAAAGGTATATGGAATTCACTGAAAGTATATATGAGCTTAGAGCTATTATTATGACCAGAAATAATCAGCAGGAAATCATACACGTCATGGATCTAAAAGGACTTAAGGTGGCTATTGAGGCTGGAGATTATGCCAATGAATATATTAAAAATATAATACCGGATATAGAAATAATAAATACAACTGATTATCTGGAAGCAGTAAATAAACTCTTAAGTAATGAAGTTGATGCTATAATTGGCGATGAACCAATTTTAATATATTTTACAAATAATTTGAGTATAGAAGAACAAGTAAATATATTAGAGGAACCTTTGTATGAGATGGATATCTGCATAGGTGTGAATAAAGCTGAAGCAAAATTAGTTAATATTGTAAACAAAGCGATATTAGATTTAAAAAGGAATGATTTTGCGCCAAAAATTCAACAAAAATGGTTCGGACTTTCAGCTCCTATCCATAAGGATAAAATTAATGCACAAATAATGTTTTTATTGATTATTATTTTATCATTGTTTGCTATGATAGTAGCCGGTATATCTGTGTGGACATATTTTTTAAAAAAACAGGTAGTAAAGCAAACTGATGAACTCAACGATAGTAAAAATGATTTGCAACTAACCCTTGATGCAATATCTGATTTTTTAATAGTAATCAATGAAAACGGATTAATCGAAAATGTTAATAAATCATTTTCTGATTGGCTTTCAAAAGATAAAGATGATATTATAGATTGCAGCTTTAAAGACATTCCTTTACTAAATTCCTTAGATATTAATACTGATGAGATTGGTAATGAAGCTGTTTACAAAGGAAGACTCTACAATTATTATATAACAAGCTTAGAATCAGGAAACAAAAGAATTCTGGTATCAATTGAAGATAAAACCAATGAAATAATTAGTAGCAGACAAATGCTTCAACATAATAAAATGATTGCCGTTGGTCAGCTAGCAGCAGGATTATCTCACGAAATAAGAAACCCTTTAGGAATAATACGAAATTATTGCTATGTTTTAAAAAACAAACTCTTAAACAATGACCCTTTAATAGACAAGTCACTAAACAGCATTGAATCATCGGTTTTACGGGCAAGCAAAATGGTAGAAAATCTGCTAAATTTTTCCCGTTCTAATAATGATGAGTTCAGTTGTATTAATCTTAAGGATGCAATAAAGGATATAATAGCCCTTGAGAAAAAATCAGTTGAAGAAAAACAAATAAACATAATTATTAATTGTGATGAAAATATTGAATTTTGCACAAAAACAGAGTCATTTACTCATATTATATTAAACTTATTGACTAATGCAATCGACTCACTACATCTGGGTGGCAGCATAGTAATTGACTGTTATATTGTGAATAATTATTTATGTATTGATTTTAGCGATAGTGGAGAGGGAATAGAAAAAGAAAATATAGAACATATTTTTAATCCATTCTTTACAACAAAAAAAGCCGGTAAAGGAACTGGCCTTGGATTATATATAGTTTATAACGAACTGCAGAAAATTAAGGGAGAAATATCAGTAAAAAGCAAAGTTGGGGAAGGCACTGAGTTTAAATTGAAATTCAAGATAAAGGAAGAACAAAATGATTGATTTTAAGATATTAGTTGTGGATGATGAACAAGAATTCAGAGATGTTTACAGAATCATACTTGAAGAAAAACATTATGAAACTCAAGTAGCATCCTCAGGTGAGGAATGCTTAAAAATACTAAAAGAGCAAGAATTTGACCTAGTCATTACTGATTTGAAAATGGGAGGTATTGATGGTATCGAATTATTGAATGCAATAAAAAAAGAAAAATATTCTTGTGAGGTAATTATTGTAACAGGATTCGGAACTATAGATTCAGCGGTTAACGCAATGAAAATTGGAGCTTTCAGCTATTTCATAAAGGGTAGTGACCCTGAGGTATTATTAAAAGAAATTGAAAAACTTGTAAAAATCAAAAATCTTGAAAATGATAATAAAGCAATAAGGAATCAGCTTATTAATTTTAATTATCTTCTTGATTCAAACTGCAATAAATTTAGAAGCATGCTTAAAATAGCCGAAAAAGCTGCTGTCAGCAATTCAAACATATTAATTCTTGGAGAATCTGGAACGGGTAAAGAAGTTGTAGCAAAATATATTCACCAGTTAAGTGACAGAAAAGATGACAACTTTATTGCAGTCAACTGCCAAGTTTTTTCAGAAGGTGTATTGGAATCTGAGTTGTTTGGCCATGAAAAGGGAGCTTTTACCGGTGCTATTGAAAAACGAATAGGAAGATTTGAAGAAGCAAACAATGGAACATTATTTTTGGATGAAATTGGTGAACTGTCTCTCAATACACAGGTTAAGCTATTG
>JAQSYS010000318.1 GCA_029256005.1 Sedimentibacter sp. | reverse complement strand
ACCCTTCTCACTGTACCATCTTGAAGAACTCTCAAAAGCTTTGTCTGCAACTCAAGCGGCATGGAGTTTATTTCATCCAGAAATAAGGTGCCGCCATTAGCTAATTCAAACAAGCCAGGTCTGTTTTCAGCACCTGTAAAACTTCCTTTTACAGAACCAAACAAAATGCTTTCCAATAAGTTAGAAGGGAGTGCAGCACAGTTCTGTGCAATAAAAGGTTTATGCCTTCTGTTGCTTGAATTGTGTATTGACTGTACAAAAAGCTCCTTGCCTGTTCCGGTACTTCCGGCAACCATTACAGGTGAATCTGACATTGCTGCTTTTGTACCCAAGGATTTAAGCTTAAGCATTTCTCTGTTTTGACCCATAATATCCAAGAAATTGTACTTAGCAACTGGTTTTGATATCTTTTCGTGTCCGATGTTTTTTTCATATAGTTCTTTTTGCAGGTTTACTATTTTTTCAGACAATTCTCTTACTTTTGTAATATTTCTAGAAACCTCTAGTGCTCCCAACACTTTATTGTTGTAATAAATTGGGATGGTTGAGTTTAATGTAGAAATTTTATCGCCCTTATAATTGGTGAAATTTTGTTCTATATTATATATTGGTTTTCCTGTTCGTAAAACTCTTAACAAAGTGCTTGTCTCAAATGTAAGCGACGGATACACCTCCAGAATATGTCTTCCGATTGCTTTATCCACATCAATTTCATCAAGATGTTTTGCTGAAGCATTATAATAGACAATTTTGCCGGAGGCGTCAACTATATGAATTCCATCATTTATTAAGTCTATAGCATTTATTAAAGCATCAAAATATTTTATCTCCATAAGTTCCTCTCAAGCGCCGAAAAATCAGCGCACAATGCCGAAAAACAGGCACCATTTTTAACTTTCAGTACTGAAACAGATATACATTGATTAATAAATATCAATTTGCAGTTTGTTGTAATTTTCTTCTGCTCCACCAAGTGTAACCCTGTACTCAATATATACAGTACCTTTTCCGTCTTCATTTAAATTGTTCTCATAAATGACTGTGTTAAAGTTCAGGTCAAAGGTTCCATAAGGTGTTGAGTATAAATTGCTGTACTTCTTGTTTTTTTCAAATTCCATTCTTGAAGATAAGTTACCCACCTTAGTCATAATCATTTTGTTTTTATAAATTTTCAACTTGGTCTTGGTTCCTTCACTTTCAGAAATGTCACTTTCATCATAGGAAATGATGGTACAGTCGTCAGTTGCACTTTTAACAGCCTCTGTTACCAGTTCAATTATATCCTCATTGCCTGCATCATCAATTATTTGAATGGTTGTAATTTTAACTTTTATATTTTCCAAGTATCTTCCTCTTTTCTAAAGGTTATCTATTGCAATTTCATAAAGATTATCTATTTCCTTCTTTAAAAAATTGCCTCCTATTCTTCTTAAACGCTCAGGTGCATCACTTGCATAATACTCATATCTTGCTTTGCCGAATTCTTCATTAAGCAGGTTTTTTTCACACAAAAGCTTCTTTAGGTCTCTTGCTGTTTCGTATGCTGGATTCACTAGTCTAACGTCTGGACCCACGACTTTTTTAATCGTGTGCCTTAATATTGGGTAGTGCGTGCATCCCAAAACAAGAGTATCTACTTCATGCTCAATGAGCTCCTCTAAATATTTTTCTGCTGTTAATTCCGCAACATTTGAGTATTCCCAGCCTTCTTCTACTATAGGAACGAAAAGAGGACATGGTATTCCAATTACTTCAGCATCATGAATGTATTCCATTATCCTTGCCTGATATGCATTTGAGTTTATTGTTGCAATAGTACCAATTACACCTATTCTTTTGTTTTCAGTTACAGCAGCAGCACTTCTTGCTCCCGGGTCAATAACTCCAATAATAGGCAGATCAAAATTTTTTTGAACGTGCTCCAATGCTATTGAACTTGCAGTGTTGCACGCTATTACAATAGCTTTTACATCCTTGCTTTTTAAAAATGAAGAGCATTGATTGGAGTATTTTCGTATTGTCTGCTCAGATTTTGAACCATATGGTATTCTGGCTGTATCTCCTAAATATATTATATTTTCGTATGGAAGCTGCTCCATTACTTCTCTCATCACTGTGAGCCCACCCACACCTGAATCAAAAATTCCGATTGGTCTGTTATCCATTTATTATACCTCTATAAAAAATTTTTAACCTAAAAAGGACATAAGGAACGTCCCCTTTAGGATGCTAAAAAAATCCTAATATTCAATTAATATGTGAAAAATTCATTAAATATGTTGTATTATATTATTATATCAAAAGTTTAACAACAGGGCAATATCAAAAAGCTGAATTTTCGGCACTTAATAACAAATAATTTTTTTAAATAAATAAAAATATTGAAAAATAGCTGTTTTAATTTATTTAAAAAGTTGGCATACTAATTGCACTATATAAATTTGAATATACCCAATATTTAACCCAAACCCATTAATAAAATTGTAACAATTAGGAGGCACTATGTTAAAAAAAGGAAACCCATACGGAACACATAGGGTAATTGAACCACAAGGTGTGCTGCCACAGCCAGCACTTAAAGTTGACAACACAATGGAGATTTACGACAATGAAATTCTGATAAATGTTCAAACTTTAAATGTTGACTCAGCCAGCTTCACTCAGATAAGTGATCAGGCCGGTGGAGATGTTGAAAAAATTAAAGAAATAATGAAGGGAATTGTTGCAGAAAAAGGAAAGCACCAAAACCCAGTAACTGGTTCAGGCGGAATGCTTATAGGAACAGTTGAACAAATAGGAACTGCATTAGAAGGAAAAACTGATCTTAAAGTTGGAGACAAAATAGCAACGTTAGTTTCTTTATCATTGACTCCATTAGTAATTGATGAAATAATTACTGTAAGAAAAGAAATTGA
>JAQSYS010000317.1 GCA_029256005.1 Sedimentibacter sp. | reverse complement strand
GGGAATTCTTCCCCTATAACCCCTTGTTTTTTATACAATAGGAAAGGAGAACTTTCCTATTGTATAAAAAAAGCATTGACTTGAAAAGTCAATGCTCATTTTTATCCTATTTTGCTAATGCTGCATTTTGTCCTGCCAATTTACCAAACACTGCAATATCCGCTAAAGCGTTACCGCCAAGTCTATTAGTACCATGGATTCCGCCTGTAACTTCACCTGCTGCATAAAGACCTTTGATTATTTGTCCATTTGCATCTACAACTTGTGCATGCTCGTTAATTTCAACTCCACCCATAGTATGGTGTACTGTTGGAACACGTGCTCCTGCATAGTATGGTGCTGTGTCAATCTTATCTGCAAATAATGTTCTGCCAAATTCATCAGAAATTGTTCCATCAACTGCTTTATTGAATGTTTCAACTGAATTTACTAAACTTGCTGGATCAACTCCAATTTGTTTAGCAAGATCTTCAAGAGTATCTCCCTTGAATGCTCTTCCTGCTGCTACAAGATCGTCAATAGTTTCATTGAAGTTATTTTTTGTGTCTCCTGTAGGATATGAATGCTGGTCAACAATAACCCACATATTCGCATCAGTTTGCTCCATTAAAGCTTTTGTCATTACGTCTCTTCTTGCTCCCTCATCAACAAATCTTTTTCCTTCTTTGTTAACGAATATACGATTTTGAACTCCTTGCTCAATATTTCCGCTAAGACTTCCTGTTTTTGGGTCTCCCATCGGAAGTAATTGAATATATTCCATTCCTACCAATGAAGCATTGATTTCCTGAGCCATTATAATACCGTCTCCAGTAGCTCCTGTATGGTTAGTTGTTTTAACATCTTTCAATGATGGCCATACAGTATTATATTGTTCACGCATTTCTGAATTAGCTCCAAATCCACCGGCTGCAAGAATTACTCCCTTATTAGCGCGAAGAGTTACTTTGCCACCATTCTTTTCTGCATTAACACCTTTAACAACTCCATCTTCAACTATGAAGCTGTCTGCTTTTGTATCAACCATTATTTCAATATCACTACTATTTTCTGAAATATAGTTCATATATGTTTCAATATAGCCTGTTCCTAATGGTTTTACCGGTTTATGTGATCTGTTCCAAAGTGCTCCAAGAACTGTAAACACTTCACCCTTGAATTCCATTCCTAGACTTTCAAGCCAATTGATTGCTGGAAGTGTGTTGTCAGCAAATGTATCTATTAAAACAGGTTTTCCAGCCTTATCTCCACCATTGTATGTTTGTAACTTATGCAACGTGGCAGAGTCAAACAATGTTGTTTTACCAGAAGCTAAGTATTCATCCCATTCTTTTTTAAGTGTTGCTTGCCATTCTTTTACCATTGGATCAGCTTGTTCTGCTGATATAATTCCCTCAACAGTCTTTTTTTCAAGATCTGTCATCTGTAAAGTAGCCTGTCTATCAGGATCAGCAGAATTATAAGCTGAACCAGATATTATTGTGTTTCCACCTACTTGAGGTTGCTTTTCAATAACTATTACAGATGCACCGTTTTGATGAGCTGATACTGCTGCTGCAAGACCTGCTCCACCGGCTCCAACTATTATAACATCTGCAGTTTTTTCAGAGTCTTCATGCCATTATACCTTGACTAGAATATGTTGCACCTGATACCATTGGAACATTAAGTGATGTGTTTTCTTTAACTTCCATTACAATCTTTTCAACAGCCTTATCTCCAAGACCTGCAGTTTCAGTATGAGTAACAGTAATATCAGTTATTTCTGTTTCATTTACAGTTACTACTGCTTTTATTTTTCCATGGAAGCCTTCAGCTTCTCCTTCGTATGTTCCAGATTTAAAAATTGCTTCTTCTTTTGCTTCTTCAGCAGGTTTATCAGTATTTGTGCTGCAAGCTGCTAAACTAAATATCATTGCTAATACTAATACAATACTTATTACTTTTTTTAACTTCATCTTTACCTTTCCTCCACTAACTCTTTGTTAAATGAATTCATTCATTGAATGCATTCACTTTTGTTTAAAATCATTATAATGCCTTGTTCGTTATTTATCAAGCAATTTATTTTTAATTTTCTATTTTGTATAAATTATTAATATGATATAATGCTATCATTATATTAACATTCTGGAGGAAGAGTTTGAATAGTCGTTCGATTAAAGCACATAATACAAAAGAAAAAATATATAGCACCAGTATCAAGCTATTTAGAAGTAAGGGCTTTGACAATGTAACCATACAGGATATAGCTAAAGCAGCAAACATTTCTGTTGGTTTATTTTATAATTACTACAAATCTAAAAATGATATTCTGAATCAACAGTTTGTGATAGCAGATGAAATCTTCGGAAATTTTATAAAAAATGGTGTCCAAGGAGATACTATGAAGGAAAAAATTAAGAATTACATGCTATTTTACATAGACTTTGTTGAAGATAATCCATATGATTTTACTAAAGTACTATACAATAACAATAATACCTTGTTTATAAAGGAAGGTCGAGCGATGCAGACGCTCCTTGACCCTTATATCGAAGAAGCGATAAAATCAGGAGAAATAACTACGCCTATGAGTGTTGACGAAATAAACGAGTATCTATATCAAGCAATGAGAGGTTTGATATTTCACTGGTGTCTTTATGATGGAAGCTTTAATATACACCAAAGGGCAGAGAAGTACCTTGATCTTATGATAAAATCATTGTAATATAAAAAATTGGGAGCAGTATATCTGTTATTCCCAATTTTTAATAATAATAATAATATATTTAGATGCCATATAGAGAGGGTCCATACCCAGAAGTTAATTAACAGAAAGAACCTCCTTCTTAATATTCATAACCTAAGTACCTCTTTGGTATTATTTCTACGCTTTAAATATCTGAAAGCACAGGTGGCTGCCTTATTATTTTAATAAAAAAATTTTTTAAATTATTTCTTTCACCTTCGAAATCAATTACCAGTGAACTTCCGCTGTTGCTTACCCATCCTTTTATATGATAAAAATCAGCTTGATTGTAAACATAAGGCCTAAATCCAACACCCTGGACTATTCCCTGAACCTTTAGAAAATATCTCTTATACTCAACTTTAATCGCCAAAAGTCTCACCTTGAATACTTTTTATTATTGCAGTTTGTTCTTCAATGTTTTCTCTATTAACCTTTATTTTTATTGTGTTTGCTATTAATTCTGAATTATGATGTTTTAGATGCTCGAGAAGATTTTCTTCATTGACGTGACTATTACAGTTAACAGCTATTATAATACGTTCAAGCTTACTTATTTTATTTTTTTCACATAATTCTGTTAATGATTTAGAAATATTACTCAACAAAAAAGTATCATGCATATTTTTCCTCCTTTATACTAATTATAAATTCTTTAATTTCTTTACAAATACATTTTAGCCAAGGGTGCCTACTTCCATTGGATATCCTGTATATCTGGGAGCTTTAATCCAGCTGTATGCATCCATTTTATATATATTTTCATCTACAGTTGATGATTCTAAAGGAATAAATTTGATGTAAAGATTGATTGATAATAGCTTTTGCCTTCCATATAATCTCCAGTTTTATTAAATAATATGTCATAAAATCAGCAAATATAACAAATGCATTATCTTGCTAATAAAACAAAAATAAAGGACAAGGTAAACTTTCGTTTGCCTTGTCCTTCGTTATTTTTTACCTTGGAGGAATTAAACTATTTTACTTCTGACCATTTTGTTATTTCGCCAGTATATATTTTTGTAATATTTTCTGATGAAATATCTGCCATAGGGTTTTCTTTATTTACTATTACTGCTATACCATCAATCGCTAGAGTATACTCGTTTAATTGTGATTTTTCATCATCTTTTAACTCTCTTGAACTCATTCCAATATCATAAGACCCGTCTATAGCTGATTTTATTCCTTGAGATGATCCATTCGACTGCATTTCAAATACGACATTTGGATTAAGCTCCTTGTATGCCTCTTGTAACTTTTCCATTAAAGGTGTTACTGAAGTTGAACCTGCAACCTTAATTGTTCCTGATAAACCTGAAGTTTTATATTCAACTGGTTTTTCTACAGAAGAAATATAATGCTTTTCTTCAACCATTTTTTGTCCTTGTACAGACTCTGTATAGGCAATAAAATCCTTTACTAAATCACTTTCAGTTCCTTTTGTTACTAAAAGAAAAGGTCTTGCTACTTTATAATCTCCACTTTTTACATTTTCAATTGTTGCTTCAACACCGTCTACGCTAGCTGCCACTATTCTTTCACTAACTGAGCCTAAAGAAATATATCCTATGCCATACTTGTCTCCCTCAACAGCAGTGATTACTTTGTCAGTTCCATCAAACTCCAATGCTCCTGTAACAAGCTTGTCAACTTCAGTGTCGCCTTCTTTAACTTTTATTTTCAAAAGTTCATGGAAAGCTCCTCTTGTTCCTGATGCTGCGTCTCTTGCTACTACTGTAATATCATTTTCTACGTCAAAATCTGGCGCTGGTTGCTCTGTAGCTGGCTGCTCTGTAGC
>JAQSYS010000316.1 GCA_029256005.1 Sedimentibacter sp. | reverse complement strand
GGAATATATCAGTGTTGTCATAAGAACCGTTAAACAAATCAGCTCCAACTCCTGCTGCATAAACTGCTACAGGAACACCTGTATGTGAATATGATGTCCATCCAATACCAGCTTTGTTGTTGATAATATGAGTCAATGTAACTGACAATGGGTTGTATCCACCGTATAAAAGACCATTTTCATATGATTTCTTATCAACATCAGTTGCTACAGAATCATTAAAAGCAGCTACTAATTTATCGAATTCATAATCATTAAGTTCAAACGCATTATTAGTATCGTCTTTTGCACCTTTTCCTACTTTGTTAACAAGTCCGAAGTTTTCAGTAATAACTGGCATCATTTTTTCAAATGTCAATCCATCAGTATCTTCATTTTTCATTTTGTTGAATAATTCATCGAATGCTACATAAGACATTTTTTGACTTTCTAATATGTCAAAGGCTGTATCGTATCCTGTTGCAGCATAACCGATTGTCATACCGCCTGTCTCATGGTCACCTGTAACTATAATTAATGTTTCAGATGGGTGTTTCTCAGCGAAATCAATAGCAACCTGAATTGCATCTTCAAATGCTAGAACGTCTTCGATTGTTGCCTTCGCATCATTAGCATGACAAGCCCAGTCAATTTTTCCTGATTCAGTCATTAAGAAGAAGCCTTTATTGTTGTCTAGTACATCAATACCTTTTTTAACATAATCTGCTAATGTCAAATCTCCTTCTTTTAAATCCATTGCATATGACATAGCTCCACTGTCTTGAAGCTTTGGACTTACTGCATAAACCTTGCCTGATTTATTATTAAGTGATAAAATTTCTTCGTTTGAATCAGCAATTGTATATCCTTTTTCTTTTAATACTTCATATGCATCCTTCTGATCTTTCTTATCTCCAGTAGGTTTGTTTATGGAACCACCACCAAAGTAATCAAATCCTGAATCAGCCATTTGCATAGCTATATCATAATAACTGTTTCTTGAAACAACATGTGAATAATAAGCTGCTGGAGTTGCATGGTTAATTGTTACATTTGATACAATACCTATTTTCATTTCTTTTTGTTCTTTTAAATATTCAGTAATAGTTTTAGCTTCTGTCTTTAAGTCTTTCTCCAAGCCTATAGTACCGCTGTGAGTCTTAACTCCTGTAGAAAGTGAAGTTGCAGTTGATGCTGAGTCAGGGCAAAATGAAGTTGAATCTTGAGTAGTTGCAATACCTGTTACAGGGAATTGTGAGAAATTAACTAAATCTGGTTCAACAAAGCCACTGTTGTTGTTTCCCTCATAAACCTGTGCTGCATTAACCTGAACGTAACTCATTCCGTCTCCGATAAACATAAATACATACTTAGGAGCTTTTGTTAAATTAGATTTAGATTCTAAAGTTCTGCTAATAGATAGTTTTGTATTAAGATTTGTTGCATCTGTTTGAGCATTTGCTACAGCGCAGCCAGTAAGTGAACCTACGAGCATTGCGCAAGATAATAAAGCTGGTAAAATTCTTTTCATTTTTCTCCTCCATTGAAGTTTTTATTTAACATTATTATAATCAACAAATATAGAATAATAATGGTTTAATTGTAAAAATCATGTAATAATTTAGACAACCATTTATTGTAATGAACAATTTCAATATGTTGCACATATATTTCTATGCTACAAAAAAACTGCCAATCATTTTAACCGGCAGCTTTCTTACTAGATGTTAAATCCCCATCTTTTGTCTTTTTATCATGATATGTGCTTCAATGCCGTTTGCAGCTTCAACAGGATCATCTCCAACCGCTACCTTTCCACCAGTTAAACCTTCAACATCTTGAGTAAGGAGCTTAACCAAATCAGGAGCACCGGTTATGAATGGTGTAGGAGACAAATGTGTATAACATCCATATGCCACAGCAAATAATCCATCTATGGTAGCCTTTTGCTCCATCCATTCAGGTGCAGTTACAGCTATAGGCAAATCAGAAATATCTGCATTTAAATGGTCAGCTAGAGCAGTTACTAGCATAGAAATTCTTCCTGTGTCTGTACATGTTCCGAAGCTCAGCACAGGCGGAATTCCCAAAGCTTTGCACACTGCCTTCAATCCATCTCCTGCCATTTCAACAGCATCCATATTGCACAGTCCAGCTACCTCTAATCCATGATTTCCACAGCCGCCTGCCACAACAAGTATATCTTTAGAAATCAATTGCTTTGTAATATTTACAGTGTTCCAGTCATGAGGACCGTTTCTTAAAGTTGCACAGTTAGCCAAAGCTACAATTCCTTTTATTTGTCCCTTTACTATAACATCAACCAAGGCATTTAAATCGTTGTTAATAGCCTTCAATACAGCTTCCGTAGAAAACCCAGCAATGGCTTTTGTCTTATGCTTCGGAACCATTGGTTTAATATTTCCATGTCTTTTCTTAAAGTTTTCAATTGCTATGTTAATGCAGTTTTCGGCCATTTCATCAGCTTTTGCGGGATAATACGGCATAGCATGTTCTAGTCCTGGCACTCCTATAATTGTGCTAACACTTATTAATGCAACCTGATATTTTTCTGCATATTGATCAATTGCTGGAGGTGAGCAGTTCTCTTCCATTACAAGAGCATCAACTGTTCCTGTGGCAAGGAATGGTTCAATAGCAAGCCAGTTGCCCATTAAACCTACGAATACTTCATCAGTGCTGAATCTTTGCAGCATTTCCTGACCTGTTTCAATTGAGCCAACAATATGAATTCCTTTAGCTCCAGCTTTTTTAGCCATTTCTTGATATTCTGGTTTTCTTGCTTTTTGAAGACATGCAACACCTATCCAAGGCTGATGACCGTTAAAAGCAATATTTACATAATCAGGATCCATAATTCCTAAATCTACTTCAACTTCGTGAGGCATCGGAGTTCCAAACAATATATCCTGTGTCATCTCC
>JAQSYS010000019.1 GCA_029256005.1 Sedimentibacter sp. | reverse complement strand
CTTAATAAAAAACTTTTTTGGTGGATTCGTTATTCTCACGGATAAATCATTCAGCGTTGGAGATTGGATAAAGGTTGATTCTTTTGATGGCACAGTAGAGGAGCTGGGACTCAGAAGCACAAAAATAAGAACTATTGAGAAGGAAATAGTAATAATCCCTAATTCGAGATTTGCAGACAGAGAGGTAGTAAATTACAGCTTTAGAGAAAACAGAAGAGCGAACTTTACATTAGGAGTTGTTTATGGTACTTCTTTAGAAAAGATAAAAACCGTAATTGATAAAATTAAAAGCATGCTTGATAATCATCTCATGGTGAAGGACGATTCTTCTCTTGTAAGGTTATCTAATTTCGGAGCCAGTTCACTGGAGATAACTGTTCAATATTTGACCAACACTACAAATTATAATGAATATATGGATATTAAACAAGACATTAATTTTAAGATAATTGAATTATTCAATGAGGAAAATATTGATTTTGCATTCCCTAGCATGAGTATTTATACGGACAAATAAGTAGATAATTTTGTATAATAAGACCATGAAATGGTAAAATAGTAAAGGATGGATAAAATATGGAATTTAATTTAAATGAAGGTTTAAAACACATCGAGAAAAAAACAGTTACAATGAATGATACTGCCAGTGTATTTGGAAGTGGTGCTGCAGAAGTATTTGCTACACCTATGATGATTGGCCTAATGGAAGCTGCTTCAATGAATGCGGTGAAAAATTATTTACCTGAAGGATATTCTACAGTAGGTATCAGCGTAAATATCAAGCATACAGGTGCTACAGCGGTTGGAAAAATGGTATGGGCGGAAGCAGAATTAATTGAGATAGACAGAAAGAGACTTGTGTTTAAAGTAGAAGCATTTGATGAAGATAAAAAAATTGGTGAAGGTACTCATGAGAGATTTATAATTGATGAACAAAAATTTATGGACAATTTAAAATAATATATTTTTATTTACTTTAAGCCATTTGTTTAGTAAAATTGATAAAAGGAGAATATTATGAAATGTCCAAAATGTAATTACTCGGAGAGTAAGGTCGTAGATACCAGACCTACAGATGATGGTTTCAGAATAAGGCGACGTAGGGAATGTATGGAATGTAGCCATAGATTTACAACCTATGAGAAGATTGAAGAAACTCAGATTGTTGTAATTAAAAGAGATGGAACAAGACAGGGATACAACAGGGATAAAATTATAAATGGACTAATAAGAGCTTGTGATAAACGTTCTGTTAGTCTTGAACAAATAGAAAATATTGCTGACAAGGTTGAAAAACAGCTATTAAATACATTTCAAAATGAAGTTTTTACTGAAGTAATCGGAGAATTGGTTATGAATGAACTTCAAAACGTAGATGATGTCGCATATGTAAGATTTGCTTCAGTTTATAGAAAGTTTAAGGATATTAACACTTTTATGGATGAATTGAAGAAGATACTCGATGAAAGAAAAAAATGATTAAAGGAGCATGATATGTATATAAATTATGATGTGCTTAATATTACTAATGGTAACACAAAAATGGTAGACACTGAATTTGGAAGAATGCAGATAGAAAGAATCGAAGCTGGAAGACTAAGGCTGTCAACAGGAAGAATTATTGCTACAGATCCTATTTTGATGTATGATGACGAGAGCTATTCAGAACATGTTAAGCCTGGAACATATGAAGTGTACATATATGTTGGCAATACTGAAAACAGAAAGAAACAAACTGTTGCCGCTGAGTTAAGGTTTAATGAAAATGTGCCTGTTAAGTGGGAAATGGCATTATTGCAGGGTGAATCTGCAAAAGGTTTTGCACATGACGAATTTATGGGATACGAGGTTGAAAATGGCCTTGGATGCTTTATGGATGAATCTGTTATGGAAGCATTGGATGTCATGAGCGAAGAGGAATTAGATAAATATGAAAAAGAAGTCAGAAATACTGTAAGAACAAATGAGTGCTCATGTGCAGACATTGTTATAGATAAAAAAGCAAACAGCAATATTGTAATTTTTGCAAGCGGGTGGAATGAAGGTACATTTCCTACTTATTATGGATTTGATAAAAATAATGAGCTTTCTAGACTTGTTACTGATTTCATGGTAATTGAAAAGTAAGGAAAATATTCCAAAGAAGATAAAAATGCAATACTATAACGTATTGCATTTTTAGTTACCATAGTTTCTTTTTTTTGAATAACCATAGGCAAAAGAATAAAACTGACAGGCTAAGTAATATTACAAACATATATCCATATCTCCAATGAAATTCTGGCATAGTGGGGAAGTTCATACCATACCATCCTACAATGAGAGTCAAAGGAGAGAATACAGCAGTAAGCACAGTAAATAGTTTCATTGTATTATTTAAATTTATATCAAGCTGTGCTTGGTAGGACTCTCTTATTTGAGTGACATAATCACGAAGATTTCCAACTTTTCTGTTGAGTCGCTCAATCCTATTGAATAAAATTACGAAATATGTAATAGAAGTTTTGTCAAGAATCTCATTTTCATTTTCTGTAAGATTTTCAACAATATCTAAAAGGGGTTCATAATGCTTTTTTAAAAATAGAAGTTTGTTTTTTAGCAATACGATATCTTTTGAATAATCCTTTATTTTACCTCCAAGAACCTCCTCTTCAACATCTGAAATTTCTGACTCCAAATTTGAAAGCATGTTGTAATCCTTAAGCGTCATTTTATCAATTAGGCTATATAATATTTTTTCTGTGCTTATTCTTAGACTTCCTCTGTGACTAATTTCGTTTTGAATTTCTCTGTATATATCTAAATAATTTTTTGAAACAAATATTAAATAATTTTTTGTAATGTAAAAATTCAATTCGTTTACTGAAAAGAAACTGTCTTTTGGCCCTATGATATTTAATATTCCAAAACTATAGTTATCATATACATCAAGCTTTGGCGTATCCTCATTATGTATGCAGTCATAAATAGTTTGGACGCTAAAGCGAAAAAATTCATTATTTTCTTCAAGTTCATCAGGAGTCATGATAAGCCAATATTTATTTTCCTTGTCATGAATTACGTTATCTATTTTTGATTCAATAAGGCTATCTTGGGAAATTCTATAAATTAACAATTGTCACCTCATATTAATGTTGTATTTTTAAGAATTATATTTATGTGTTTTATTTTAACAGTTTTATAAAAATTAATAAAGAAATGTTTTAAATATTTTTATTATTATCAATTCGTAGATTATGAAATATAAAAAATATACAATCTTGAAATAATTTTAAATAGGTGATAAAATGAATAATCTATAAAACATGAAAAGGATTATTATGAGAAATAAAATTAACAAGTATGATATTGCATTAATAATAGTCATAATTGCAGTAAATGTTTTTATTTTGGTTTATGGTAGTTTTAATGCTGTAGAAAAGGGTCAAAAGATTGCATATGTTTATTCAGAAAACAAATTGGTTGGCGAGTACACGCTGACAGATGATTATAAGACAGAATTTTCAGTTGATATAGGTTCTGGCAGTTACAATACAATCCATATAGAAGATGGCAAAATATGGATTCATGATGCTACTTGTCCTGATAAAGTTTGTTTAAGTCAAGGCAAAATAAGTAATGATGGAGAACTTATTGTATGTCTACCAAACAAACTATTGGTTCAAATCAAGGACAACCAAGAAACAGAAGATGACATAGACATCATCGTAAAATAGCAGAAAAGATGGATAAAATACTATGAATAAATTACAGAGATATATTTTTTTATCGCTTTTAACGGCAGGAGCATTAATCTTGAGCATTTTAGAAGGAATGATTCCACTTCCTTACATAGCTCCGGGAGCAAAGCTTGGATTATCTAATATTGTTACATTGGCAGTTATAGTTGTGTTTGGATTTAAGGATGCTTTGCTGGTTGTTGTAATAAGATGTGTTTTGTTAATGCTGGTTGCAACTAATCCCATAACATTCATTTACAGCATAGTGAGTGGGATAATGAGCACGATTGTAATGAGCGTTGGAGTAAAATACGCTAAAAAGTTTAGTCTTATAGGAATCAGCGTATTGGGAGCAATGACTCATAATGCATCTCAAATTTCAGTTGCGGCAGTATTATTTGGAACAGTTAACCTATATTATTATCTGCCTATCTTATCATTTGTAAGTATTTTCACAGGTTGCTTTGTTGGATATACCTCAATATTTGTAACTGAAAATTTAAATAAAACTTTATTAAGACTTAGAAGAGAGGTTTAATATGAGAAAGGGCGGAAATTCCATTTATTTTATTTTACTCCTACTAACATCAGTCATAATTGGAACTATACTTGGCAAGGCACTTTCCGGGTATTTGCCAGTTTTAAATTATGGAGAATCGATAGGTTTTGGACCGGCAACATTGGATTTAAGCATATTTTCTGTTACCTTCGGTTTTAATGCAAATCTTACTGTAGCAGGAATATTAGGCATTTTAATTGCAATAATAGCTTATAAGAAACTTTAAGGATGAACTATGAGAAAAATAATATTGGCATCACAATCTCCAAGACGAATTGAAATGCTTAGTAGCTATGTTAAAGAGTTATCAGTTTATGTTCCAGATACAGTAGAGACTGTTGATGAAAATGATATGCCTGAGACTACAGTAATGAAGATAGCTTTGGAAAAAGCCTTGAAGGTTGCAGACTTTTGTACAGAAAAAGGAATAATAATTGCAGCTGACACTGTGGTTTATTTAAATAAAATAATGGGTAAGCCTAAAGATTATTATGATGGATTTGAGATGTTAAAAATACTCTCAGGAAAAAGACATTCTGTTTTTACCGGAGTTTGTATAATAGACAATGAAAACAACAAAAAGGTTATTGATTTTGAAGAAACTTTTGTTGAATTTAATGAATTATCGGATGACTTTATCAGAAAATATTTAGAAACAGGAGAATACAAAGACAAAGCCGGAGCATATGGCATTCAGGGCTATGGAGAGCTATTGGTAAAAGGAATCAATGGTTGTTACAACAATGTTAAGGGTCTGCCACTCGTAAAACTTAATAACTTATTGACAAAACATTTTTCTCATAATTTGCTTTAGGCTTAAAGTCTTAAATATTGCATATTGGAGGTTAAAATGGACAATACTAATTATACCATAAAATCAATACCTGTGGATGACAGACCTCAGGAAAAGTTACTGAAATATGGAGCTAATAACTTGTCTAACTCAGAACTAATTGCAGTAATATTAAGGACAGGAAGCAAGGACGAAAATGTTGTAAAGCTAGCGCAGCGCATTTTGAACCAAGATGAAAAAGGGTTAAGGAATATTGCAGAAGGGTCAGTGGAAAAGTTCAAATCATTTAAAGGAATAAATGATGCAAAATCAGCTCAGCTTATGGCTGTTGCAGAAATAAGCAAAAGGATAAGTACATTAAAAATCGAAAAAATAAAAATTTCCTCCCCTAGTGATGCAGCAGTTGTAATGATGGAGGAAATGCGGTATTATAAAAAAGAGTATTTTAAAATTATTTTGTTGGATACTAAAAATAACATAAAAAAAGTTTCTGAAATATCTGTTGGAAGCCTAAACTCGTCTATAGTTCATCCAAGAGAAGTGTTTTCGGAAGCTGTTGTCAATTCAGCCTCCTCAATAATTCTTGTACATAATCACCCCAGCGGAGAATCAGAACCTAGCAACGAAGATATTAATTTGACTAACAGGCTAGACGAATGCGGCAAAATATTGGGAATAAAGGTTTTAGATCACATAATTATAGGTGATGGAGTGTTTTACAGCTTTAAAGAGGAAGGATTACTTTAATTATCGAAAGGAAAAAATATGGGATTCTTTGATATATTTACACAAAAAATTGGGATTGATTTAGGAACATCAAATACGTTGGTTTATGTAAGCAATAAAGGAATAATTGTAAATGAACCTTCAGTTGTTGCCATTAAGGTAAATACAAATGAGGTTTGTGCAGTTGGTACAAATGCAAAGGCTATGCTTGACCGAACACCAAAGTCAATCAATGCCATAAGACCGTTACAAAACGGCGTTATCGCTGATTTTGAAATAACCAGAGCAATGATAAAGTATTTTATAGATAAAGCATTGAATAAAAAAAGATTTATAAAATCAAACATAGTAATTTGCGTACCTGTAGGAGTCACTTCCATTGAAAGAAGAGCAGTTGAAGAAGTGGCATATGATGCAGGGGCTAAAAAGGTTAAGCTTGTTGAAGAGCCTATGGCTGCAGCAATAGGTGCAGGACTCGACGTAGATCAGCCTATTGGGAACATGATTATTGACATAGGTGGAGGAACAACAGAAATAGCAGTTATTTCTTTAGGGGGCATTGTTGTTTCTGATTCTTTGCGTATTGCTGGAGATGACTTAGATGTTAATATTAAGGAATATATTAAATTAAAATATAAAATGGAAATAGGTCTTGTAACTGCAGAAAAAATAAAAATGAACATAGGAAATGCAAGCAAAAAGTTTTACAGCATGAATCATTTTGAAAATGAAGAGGAAAAAGTAAAAGAATACCCTATGGAAATGAATATCAGAGGTAGGGACATTGTATCGGGTCTTCCACTTAATATAACGGTTACCAGTGATGAGATAAGAGAAGCAATATTGGAAACTGTTAATAACATTGTTAATGCAATTAAAAGAGTGTTGGAAAAAACTCCGCCTGAACTTTCATCAGATATTTATTCCAATGGAATTTGTTTGTCAGGAGGCGGAGCATTATTAAAGGGTCTGGATATCTATATCGAAAAAGAAACGGGCTTAAAGGTATTTCTTGCAGAAAATCCGTTGGATAGCGTTGCTTTAGGTGCAGGTAAAATATGTGAATCTTTATAGTGGTGAGTAAATGAATTTTATAAAAAATTTTTATAAAAGAATATTATTTTTGTTTACAATTTTTATTTTGATTGTTTTAATAGGTTTATCTTCTATTGGAAGAGTAGATGGTATGGATTTAGGCTTTTTTGGAAGCATGGTTGCAGGCTTCCAAAAAATTGTCTTTAATACTGGGCAGACTATTACAAATTCTTTTTATTCTGTTCAGGACATTGTCAGAATGCGTGAAGAAAACAATGTGCTGACTGATACAGTTCATGAGCTTCAAGAACAGGTTAGAATATTAGAAAACATTGTAAACAAATCACAAGCATTAGAAACTGAATATGAAATGAAAAAAAATCTTAACTTTAACCATGTAATAGGACAAGTGATTGCACTTGATGATTCAAATTGGTTCAGTAGATTAACCATAGACAAGGGTGAAAATGACGGTTTAAAGAAAAATGATATTGTAATCAATGCTGTTGAAACGGACAAGGGAGTTGTTCAGATAGGCCTTGTGGGAGTTGTTACAGAAACATCATCAAACTGGTCTAAGGTTATAACAATATTGGATGAGAATTGCAAAATAAGCTTTAGAGACATTAACTCTGATGAAAGCGGAATAATGCAAGGTAGTATTGAAGGAACAATAACTGGTTACTTTTTTAACTCTAAAGCTGAAGCAAGTATAGGGGATTCGCTAGTCACGTCAGGTATAGGTGAAATTTATATTCCTGACCTTTATATTGGTGATGTTAAGGAGGTTGTTCCAACAACCGATGCATCAACTCAGAGAATTGTAGTGGAACCATCAGTTGAATTTACAAAGCTTAGTAGAGTATATGTTCTCAAGGTTGACAGATAATGGGAAAGGTAGTAATTAAATGAAAAAATATAGTTTAATGGCTGCTCTTGTTGTTTTAAGCTTTATTATCCAGACTTCGCTTTTTAAATTTTTTAACATATTAGGAGTAGTGCCAAACCTTTCTTTAATATTATTAGTAATATTTTCGCTGATGACAGATGAAATAACCGGCGGAGTACTTGGACTTATAACAGGTCTGATGTATGATACTATGATTTATGATGTATTTGGCGTATACACTCTTATATATTTTTTTTTAGGAGCAATAATAGGAGTATACAGCGATGAAATGTTAAGAGAAAATTATGTTGCATATACGGCGGTGACTGCTTTATCAACAGCTGCAATGCATTTCTTTTTATATGTAATATTGTTTTTCCTAAGATATAGGGTAGGAAATGTAGATAGCATTTTGGTGGGCATCATAATTGAAATAGTATTTAACACAGTGTTGTCAGTTTTCGTTTTCAAAATTATAAATTTATTATTTGAAAAATTGAATGTAAAGTAGCAAGAGGTGGTATTATTGAGTTTACAAAAGTTTTTTAAAAACAGATACAATATACTATATATGATTATAGTCTTTATGTTATGTATTCTTGGATTCAGAATGGCTGTTTTGACAATCGTTGAAGGTCAGGAATATAGAGCAATAGCTGATATAAAAAAAATTAAAGATATTCCTGTCAAAGCTCCTCGAGGAAAAATACTCGACAGAAACGGAATCCTCTTGGCGGACAATGTATCTAGCTTTACAGTACAAATGTACACGGATGAAATTGATTCTAAAAATTTTAATGAAATTTCATACATTTTATCTTCTATTCTTGATAAAAATGGTGAAAAACCAATTGATGAATTTCCGATAGAACTTGACACATTTGATTATGTGGATGAAAGTCTGGAATCTCAATATACAATAGTTGATAATCAGGAGAATATTGCAGTTACAACTGATACAGCTGAAATATTATCATATGTTACTGCAGAAGAAAAAGTAATTCAATCAGTTAAGGACAACATTGTTGAATGGTTAAATTATGAAACTATACTATACAACGAAACATTCAATCCTAAAGAAATGGCTTTAAACACAATCCTAAGAGATATAGAGGTACCAGTTAAGATAGAAAATGGACAATTTTTATTTTCTCAAGTTAATGATGGTGAAGAACAAGAAACAGGAACTACAGAAACAAATGTCGAACAAACAGTTGATTTAGGTCAATCAAATCAGCAACAAACAGAAAACAATGTTGAAATTATCGATTCTGAACAAGATCCATTAAAAAAATGGTTAATAGAAAATGAACTGAATGAAAATTTAAGTCCTGAACAAGTAATTGGACAACTGCTAGTTAAAAACAAAAAATATCTTTCGGGTTTGTTTTCAAATTCAAAAATCAGAAAACACTCATATGATTTTGTAGTTTCAAAAGGACTTGATTCAAATATTCAATTAGTTGAATATTCATTTAAACAAGATGAAAATTTTAAAAATATTAAAAGAAGTTTGAATGTTAATCATGAGGAAATAACAGAAACAACTTCCGCAAAAGATGATTTTGTGCTCTTAACTATGAAGTACTCTCTTGATAGTCTTCTTCAGACTGTATATGAATCAGAAACAGGTAAAATGATGCCTGGTGCAGTTTTAATAGAAAAATTGAAAGAAATATATCCTGATTTGCCTGTACAGTTCGTGGATAATGGTAATATAGGATCATATGAGTACACTAATGAAGAGGTTAAAACAAAATATTTAAAACAACACAATATGGAAGCTGACACTATACCATACAATTTCATTAAGCAGTTGTCATTTGAAAATATTGAAGTACTTCAAAACTTAATAACAGATGAGAAAGTAAAGTATTTTTCTCAGATAGAATTGTTAAAACATGAAAATCCATCTATTTCCATTGCCGAATGGGAATACACACCTATTCGAGATAAAAGACTGTGGATTGAAAAGAATATTGAGACAGATGGAGAAGAAGGTAATTTAAATTATTCTGCGAAAGATGTCTATTTAAAGCTTCGAGAGACACTGGAAATAAAACCTGAAATTAATGACTATGAAATGAGAAACATGATGGTAATTAGGGAAAGATACAATAAGACAAGTTTTCTTTCTTTTCATCCTGTTGATATATGCTACAGCATATCGGAAAAATCTGTTGCAATGATTTCTGAACGATCTCACGAGCTTAATGGAATCAATGTAGAAATTGAACCATTAAGATATTATCCTCAAAACGATATTGCAGCTCATGCAATCGGGTACCTAGGGAAAATAGCACAGGATTATGAGGTGCAGGATTACATTGTAGAAAAAGGCTACAGTCCGGACGATATAATTGGTAAAACAGGTTTAGAAGAAAAGTTTGAGGAATACTTAAGAGGAGAAAAGGGCAAAAAAACTGTTGAAGTAAATAATGTAGGAAAAACCATAAGGTCTGTTTCTAGTCAAGCTCCGGTTCCTGGAGATGATTTATATCTTACAATAGATTCTAGATTACAAAAAGTTGCTCAGGAATCCTTGAAAAAGGGTTTGGAGCAGATACAAATAGGAGGGAACTTCGAAAGCGAGTGGGGCAATTTCACATTTAAAGATAAATATGAAAATGCTAAGTCCGGTGCTTTAGTCGCATTGGATATTAAAACAGGGGAAGTTCTTGCTATGGCCAATTACCCTTCCTATGATTTGAACATGTTTGCAACCGGTATTACTCAGGAGGATTGGAATACTCTTTTGAGTGACTATAAAAGTCCTCTTGCTCCAAGACCTCTATACAATATAGCTATGTTATCAGCGATACAGCCCGGTTCTACATTTAAAATGATTACATCCCTGGCTGCCCTTGAAAAGGGAGTTAATCCAAACACAACAGTATATTGTGCAGGAACGATGGAGGTGGGTGACAGAAATTTCAGCTGCTGGATTTACAATATGTTTGGTGGAGCTCATGGAAGTCAAACTATGTATGAAGCTATTATGAATTCTTGCAACTTTTATTTTTATACCACTGTGCTGGGGGAGAATCTCGCAACACATCAGAAACACACTGTAAAAGTTGGGGCAGAAGATATTATTGACATGGCTGAAAATTTTGGATTAAATTCGAAAACAGGAATTGAAATTGATATACCGCAAGAAACATCTGGAGGGGTTCCAAGCATTGATGGTAAAAAATTAAATATTAGAGTTTATTTGCGAATGTTCCTTGAAGCAAACATAGAAAGATATTTAGAAGAAGGATATCAGATAGATGCGGGAATGAAAAATGAAATTGTTGAGGAAATTGTAAGCTGGGTAGACAGAGATGAGCCTCTAACAAGAGGCGAGGTCTATGACGGATTAAAGGCACTTAGACTTAATCCGGAAAAAATGAATGATTACAACGTTCCTCTTGGTGATATAATTAAGTATTCATACTTGAATCAAGCTGTTTGGAATGTAGGTGATAATTTGAACATAAGTATTGGGCAGGGTAATAATGCTTACACTACCATGCAGATGGCAAATTATATTGCTACAATAGCAAATGGTGGCTATAAGCACAATGTGAGCGTAGTTAAAGAAATTAAGTCCTATGATGGAAAGAATTCTGAATACATACCGCTTAGAGAATCTGAAAGAGTGAGCCTGACAGATTACAATTATTTGGATATTGTAAAGGAAGGAATGAGACTTGTTTCATTGGATGACAGTGCTAAACCATTTTCAAAATTTCCTGTTGGTGTGGGAAGCAAGACAGGAACAGCACAAAATCAAGGAATAAATCCGGATACAGGAAAGCCATATGATGATTTTGCGTGGTATGTTGCTTTTGCGCCATACGATGACCCTCAAATTGCAGTTGCATGTATTCTTTTTGAAGGTGGTTCAGGACGTTATCCAATTCCTATAGTAAGAGAAGTAATTGGAGAATATTTAAAATTATACAATGGAGCAACACCGTTACAATAAAAGGCAGCTGAGCAATCTTTTGTGGAGGTTTTAATGGGAAAGTTAATATTGATAGGATCACAAAAAAGTGATATCGGAAAAACAATTATTTGCATCAAAGCAGGAGTAGATTTATCCCAAAGCAGCAATAAGGTTCTTCTTGTTGACTTATCATCCGGAAAAAAGAAAATGTCTGAATATTTAAATGTAAATGAAGATATTATATATGACATAAAAGACGTCTTTGATGGAATATGCTCATTTAATCAGGCAGTAATAGAAATAAATGATAACCTGTCATTGCTTCCATACCCAAGAATTGCTAAAAAGCTAAGTGACATACAAATAAGCGAATTTTCAAGATTATTTAATGATGCAAAAAAGGAATATGATTTAATAATTGTAGATATTGATAAATTATCTCACAGCTACATTGATTTTAATATAGTTAATAAAGTTATTTCAATTAACAGCAATGACTTTTCATGCATTAAGGAGATAAATTCTGATAAAGCTATTGCAAGTAAATATAATGTAGAAAGTATTTATACAATTCTAAATAAATACAACAAAAAGAAAGCAAAAAATGGAACCATGATGAATTCAAAGGACATTCAGAAATTAACTGATATGAACATGAATATAATTATTGAGGACAATATTAAATTTGCAAATGTTGGCAAAGAATTTCTTATTTATGATGAAGAACATTCCTTTAACAAAGCGATAAAAACATTAGTTAATCAATTGTAAAATTTAATAGATATTACAAAAAACTTTTGTCATAGACAAAAGTTTTTTTATTGCATTTTAATAAAATTATGACATGTCTATGATATTTTGTAATAAAGTGATAACAATTTAATAAAATATATGGAAGGGGTGGGTGAAATGAATAAAATAACAAGAAAAAATATCAGTATTAAAAGAAAAGATCAGTTCAACAAAAAATTAGCGTTTCAGGTAATATTCAGTATTGTATTGGTAACAGCAGTCATAATTACAAAGCAGCTGGATTCAGATTTATCCAAACAATTCTTAAATGCAACAGATCAAAAAATGAATGAAAGTATTGAACCAAAGGAAGTAGGAAGCTCTATATTAGACTTTATGACAGGAATTAAAAACAAGATACCATTTTTATCAAAAGATTCTTCAGAGTTTTCAGCTCCTGTTAACGGTAAAATTCACATGAATTATGGATTAAATAAAAGCGGCGATTCATCTTATTATAATCATGGCTTAGATATTGTATCAAACACTCAATCTGTAAGGTCAATTTCTGATGGCAAGGTTACTCAAGTTGGAAATAATGAAAAGCTTTCTAATTTTGTTGTCATTGAGCAAGATGATAAGACAATAATATATGGTAAGATTGTTGAAGCATTTGTAGCTAAAGGGGATAAGGTATCAAAGGGAGATATAATAGGTGCTCTAAACGAAGAAAAGATGCTTTTGCACATTGAAGTATGGGAGAATGGCGAATCGTTAAATCCATCAAAATTATTTGACATGAATGAATAATATGTAATGCTTATAATAATTGCATTATCGGCACATGAAGCAGCACATATAATATCTGCAATATTTTTGAAAATTAAATTTGACCGATTTAAAATTACATTATTTGGTTACAACTTCAATGCCGATTTAGAAAGTATTGTATTAATCAAAAAAATAATATTATTTATATCAGGTCCTGCCTGCAATCTATTATTATATATTATATTCAAAAACACTGTTCATGCTGAATTTGCAGATATAAATATATTTCTTGCAATCATAAACATGATACCATTAGTACCATTGGATGGAGGCAATATATGTAAGACAGTGTTGGAAATATTTTTAGATATAAAAACAGTATGCAGGTACATGATTATGACCAATACTTTTTTTATTATATGCTTGTTGGTAATAATACATATGTATGAAAATTATCTATTTTTTTTATTGATTATAATGGCATTAAAGGGAATTTTGGAAGAAAACAGGTGTTTAATTGAAAAAAGCATCAGAAGAAATTATAATATAATTAAATTAAAAAAATAATATTAATTATTAATACAAAAAAATATTTGAAAAAAATTAAATATAGGTTATAATAGTTATACATTTGTAAATGAAAATTTATAAATGCCTCTTAAATTTTTTGCCTCAAGCCGTGTGAAAACACGGCTTGCCCTTATTATATCGAAAGTACAACCACTAACATGCAGAATATAAATATTA
>JAQSYS010000315.1 GCA_029256005.1 Sedimentibacter sp. | reverse complement strand
TGCTTGTTCAATATTTCATCAGGAACTTGCAGCATGCCTATATCGTGAAGCAGCGCAGCTGCCGCCAGTTCACGTAGCATGTGATTGCTCAACTTAAGGGAATCACCTAAAGATATGCTTAGAATTGCTGTATTAATACAATGCTGATATAAATAGTCCTCGCCGCTTTTGTATTCTAACATCTTATATAGCAATGTTTTGTTAAAGATTATTTCTTCTATTAAGTCATCTGCCAAATCAAATATTTGCCAAATTAGTCGTTGACTGAGTTTGTATGAATCTAATTTATATTTGTAAAAGATATCTTTGACTGCAGATAAAGTATTTGCTTCAAATTCTTCATTTACACTATTTTTTAAAAAATTACCGCCCACTGCTTCACTTTTTATGTAAACACCCGAAATATTATTAGAGAGAATTTTATTGATGTAATTTTGAGTTAGGGGTAAGCCATTTCTAAGAAGCATAGTTTTGAAGTTATATTTGTTGTATATGTTTAAATCCATGGCTAATAGCATGCCGGGTTTTAGATTATCTGAAGATATAAATAACATATGTTTACTCCAAAAAATGATATATTTAATATTACCATATTTATCAATATTTTTCTACAAATCATTTAATTAAGTCAATAAATTTATTTTTATGAAAAAGATTAAATATTCGACAAGAAATCGTATTTATTGACATTTGTAGCTATTCATGTTAATATAAATTGATATAATGTAATATAAAAACAGGGGAGCACGCTAATGGAGAGAAGGTCTATTTTAGAAAAACTGGGTCTTATTGAAAAAAATATTAATGAAAATGAAAACAATAGCATTGGACAGTCAGAAGAAGACGTAGAACAAATTATCCCGGTTGAAGCCGAAAAACCTCAATTCGCTGACTATATGAAGAAAGTAGAAGTTAAACCTGAAGTTCAAGCAGAAGTAAAAACTTCAATCAAGCTAGAGGAAACTGTGGATCCGATAGGAATTGTTAAGAAAAAGAAGTTATTAAAAATAGATGAAATATATAAGAACTATGATATAAATTCAAATGGAATAAATTCTTTATCTATTGTTGAAAGCTTCCAAAAAGCATTGCCTGATTATTTGCCTACTGACGTAAAAAGACAATCAATATTGAACATAATAGCTTCATCTAATGTTCAAGTAGAGAGTCTGGTTAAGGATGGAAGCGATAAGTTAAATTGCTTAAAAGATTTTTCTAGATCCTTCACTGAAGAATCAAGGGATGTTATTTCAAACTTTGAAGATGAAATTAAAAAATTAAATGAAAAAATAAATAGTTACAAGACAGCCATAGATAATATGAAAAAACTTCAATCAGAGCAGGATTTTACAGTTAAATACGAAATGGACAAAATAAATAACATAATGCAATTCATAAATCCTGAAATTTAGATGTAGGTGATGCTATGTATGGTTATAGACTGACTAGGCGCGGGAAATTTGTATTGACGGTTCTTGTTATGTTTCTGTTTTCTGCAGGAACAATGAGTTTGAGAAATATTGCCATAGCAAGCGATACGTCGGAATATTCTGTCCAAGATTCATCATATTTTACAGAATTAAAAACATATAAAATAGAATTAAGAAAAGCTGCTGCTAATTATAATGCTGAGTTGACCAAACTTAATCAGGATACCTTAGAAAAAAAACAACCTTTGAGGGTGAGTGTGGAGGATATCCACGATTATGATAAAAGCAAACTGGCTTTTTTAACATTTGATGACGGTCCATCAGAAAGTGTTACTCTTGAGATTCTTGATACCTTAGCCGACTATGATATCAAGGCCACATTCTTTGTCTTAGGAAGTATGTGTGATAAAAATGGTAGTGTTTTAAAGGAAATAAATGAGGAAGGTCATAGTATAGGAATTCATTCCTATTCACATAAGTTGAGTGAGCTCTTGCAAAGCGATGAAAGCTTTATAAATGAAATTAAAATGACTGAAGATGCTTTGACGAAGCATCTGGGAGAAAACTTCAAAACAAGGTTATTCAGATTCCCTGGAGGGTCATTTGAAAGTAATAAGAGGCAGTATTTTGATGTTTTGAATGAACTTGGTTATGTAAGTGTTGACTGGAATGCACTTACAGGAGATACTGAATATGTAAACCCTACCCCTGAAATGCTTTTAGACAGATTGAGAGCCACAACAGTTAATAAGAATAATATTGTAGTTTTAATGCATGATTTTGAAAACAAGCGTGTATCAGCAAAAGTGCTTCCTGAAGTTATAGAGTATTTAAAATCAGAAGGATATGAGTTTGCAGTCCTAAAATAACGGAGTAAATTATTAGACGGTTAAAATTAACCGTCTTTTTTTCTATAAAAATGTGTTATCTTAACATCACTTATTTATATCATTTTCAGATTCGTTATTATCAGTTAAATTAGATATATACTTTTCAATTGCTTTATCAAGCTGTGTTTTGGCATATTCCTCTATGCCGTCAAATGTGCTTTGAACTATTTTTTCTATACATTTTCTTGTGATCAATACTCGTAGCGGTTGTGGAACTAAGTTGAATAGTGTATCCACTACCCAGACAAATTTTTGACCTCCGGCTTTTGTAACATCCTTATACATTTCTTCAGCTTCTGTAATATATTTAATTGAGCTGTTTCTAATCATTTCATTGGTTCTTAAATATGCTGATAATGCTCCAAAAAATATAGTTAATATGGGCATTAAAACTCGCAACAATGATTCTATATCCATAATATCACTTCCATAATTATTTTATAATATTATATTCCGACTGATTTATATGGTTCTAGAGTCAAGATTTTAATGTACAACTGCAAAAAAAAAGGAACTATCGTTCCTTTTTAGCTGACATTTATTTTATTTATGTATGTAGATTTCAGTACTCCGTCAATTCCTGAATTTTCATAATCATATCCCATATCTACTATGGTAATATTCATG
>JAQSYS010000314.1 GCA_029256005.1 Sedimentibacter sp. | reverse complement strand
GAAATTTTATCATTGTTAATTTCATTATTAAAGGCATGTTTCAATGAAATTGATATTGGATGGTTTGAATAGCTTTCTGCATATGCAGTCAACTTCAACAGCTCCTGTTCAGACATACCTTCTGCATGTATTTGCTGTACTTCAAAAACTCCTTTAGTCAATGTGCCGGTTTTGTCAAACACAACAATTTCAGTTTGAGCCAATGCTTCCAAATAATTGCTTCCTTTAACCAATATTCCTTTTTTAGAAGCTCCACCAATACCTCCAAAAAAGCTTAAAGGCACTGAAATAACCAAGGCACATGGACAGGACACAACCAAAAATGATAAGGCTCTGTAAATCCAAACACTGAATGTTTCTCCTTCAAAAAGTATGGGTGGTACAATAGCAAGAACAGCGGCTATTATAACTACCACAGGAGTATAATATCTTGCAAACTTTGTGATAAATTTTTCTGATTTAGATTTTTTGCTGCTTGCGTTTTCAACTAAATCAAGTATTTTACTAACTGTTGATTCTTCAAATTCCTTTGTAACCTCTGCAGTAATAACACCATTTATATTGATGCAGCCACTCAACAAATCGCTTCCTTCATATACTTCTCTTGGAACAGATTCTCCTGTTAGCGCTGATGTATCAATCATTGAAGTACCACCAATCACTCTTCCGTCAAGAGGAATTCTTTCTCCTGCTTTTACAACTATAATATCTCCAACCCTAACATCATCAGGGTCTTTTTTAATAAGCTCATCTCCAACCTTTACATTAGCATAATCAGGCCTGATGTCCATTAAAGCGGTTATAGATTTTCTTGACTGCCCTACTGCATAATCCTGAAATGCTTCACCCACCTGGTAGAAAAGCATTACTGCCACGCCCTCAGGTGCTTCACCTATGAGAAAAGCTCCTATAGAGGCTATAGACATTAAAAAGTTTTCGTCAAATACATTTCCTCTAAAAATATTTCTTATCGCTCTTTTAACTACGTCTCCTCCAGCTAAAATAAAGCTTATTATTAATAATATAAACTTTATCCATTCAATGGTTATAATAAATGAAGATATAAATAATGCGAAACTGAATAATAACCGCCAAATTAATTTGTTCATTATAAACTCCTTGCCTATGCCTTTTTAAATTTTACGTCAGGTTCATATTTGTTTACAATTTTTTCTGCCAAATTAATAATTTCTGACATTTTATCTTCATCACCATCAATAATCAGCTTAGTAGTCATCAAATTAACTGAAGCTTCATTAACTCCATTCAGTCCGTTTATTTCTCTTTCAATTTTTTCAGAGCAATTTGCACAGTTTAAACCTTCTAATATAAATTTCTTTTTCATGATACTTCCTCCAAATTAAAATCAATTTATTCTTGAATATACTTTTCCTTAATATGTTCCATGCCTTTTTCAAAAATGTCCTTAACATGGTCATCTTTTAGAGAATAATAGACAACTTTACCTTCTCTTCTGAATTTCACCAGATTCGCCTGCTTTAAAGTTTTTAGCTGATGAGATATGGCAGACTTTGTCATGTTCAACAGCACTGCTATATCACATACACACAATTCCTTTTCATCAAGTGCCCAAATTATTTTTACACGAGTTGAGTCTCCAAATATTTTAAAAAAATCAGACAAATCATATAAATCAGCTTCATTTGGCATCTTCTGCCTAACTTCATCTACAACATCTGCATGAATAACGTCACAATCACAAAATATTTCATCCTTTGCCACTTAATCTCCTCCTTAGTTGAATAGTTGAACGGTTGCTCAATTAATAAGCTAATTATAGTTGAACAGCTGCTCAATTGTCAATAAAAAATATATTAAAAATATTTAATACTTTAATCATAGGTTGTACAATTTCAAAATATCATAATGGAATTGTGTGCTAATACTAAAGCTGTTGCAATGGTTATACAACATCAACATTGCAACAGCTTATTTATAAAGAAAATAATTATTTTCAAAAAGATTTTTATTCCGAGTCAGTGCCATGTGAAAAATCTATTATTTCAGACTGTGAAAAAATTGCTCCAGTATCGGAAAACTCTACAATCTCATCATCCTCTGCCCCTTCTCCAGCTGGCATTTCATCTATACCTGGACTCGAAGTATCATCAGCTGGATTGTTTACACCCATACTGCCATTCTCATCAACGACCCAATACCTGCTGAAAGGAGCAATTTTGCCCTGTGATAAGTTGTATTTTTTAATTAATTTTTCATCGATTTTCTGTAATCCGTGTTCTGTCTTTAAATATAATTCCTTCAATTTAACCTCCTCAAAAATACTAAATATAATAATAGTATTTCCAGTTATTGAAAAATCATTAATTTTTCCTCTTGACTATTCTTAAAAAAATTTTCTATCGTGACTTAATCACTGTCTTAATATTTCAAACTATTATAATAAGTACATAATTAGTTTAAGGAGATGGAGATATGAATACAATTAAAGTAACAAAATTAAATTTTGATGAGGAAGTTTTAAAATCAGAAAAACCTGTACTCTTAGATTTTTGGGCGTCATGGTGTATGCCTTGTAAAATGATTTCACCGTTAGTTGATGAAATTGCACAGGAATTACCCGAAATAAAGGTAGGGAAAGTTGATATAGATGAACAACCTGAGCTTGCATCAGCTTTCAATGTAATGAGCATACCTACATTAGCAGTTGTTAAGGATGGCAAAATTATTAAAACCATGGTAGGTGTAAGACCAAAAGCCTCAATACTTAAAATGTTAGCATAAATCATATAACACCTATTAATAATCAAACAAAAAGGCAGTCTATGACTGCCAATTTTTTATACAATAGGAAAGTTCCCCTTTCCTATTGTATGAAAACAAGGGGTTATAGGGGAAGAATTCCCCTATCTCATTAAAGGGGGGTGCTCAGTAAAAATGCGTTAGCATTTTTACGCCGAAGGGGGACATAGGTC
>JAQSYS010000313.1 GCA_029256005.1 Sedimentibacter sp. | reverse complement strand
TATAAAACCTTCCATTAGCTCTGGTGTATAGCTGCTGCCCCCACCTATGGTAACAATTTTAACTGGTTTCTTTTCCATTCTGATATCCTCCAATCAAATTTATATTATTATATAATTTATAAAGTCTTCTTCAGTTAGTCATTGGACAATAGTTTGTCCTGTCATATTAATGGTATCATATTAGGATTATAAAGCAACACAGTTTATATTGAAGTGGGGTGGTACAGTTTTAACTTGCAGGTCTTTTACCAAAATCAGAATTAATAAAGCCTTCTAATTCTTTAATTGGAACATTGATTTCTACGAAGCCTTTTGCGCTGTCATCAGCAGGCATAAAATAGAAAACTACATTATCTCCTTTAAAATATATCCTTATGCCTTCAGGTTCAGCGGTAAAATTTATTCCCATAGCATCAGCTTTTTGTTTTAAGATTGCTGCTACTTTATTCTTGCTTTCAGTATCACTCTTAATAAGGTTTTGGGGCTTAATTTCATTAGAAGAATTAATATCCAGGTTAACGTTTTGCATAATTGCAATATCCCTGCCCCCTGATAATTTACCAGTTCCCTTAAACAACACACTTAATATGTTATTGTTCATTTTGGTAATTTCATAGTCAATATTTATATTAGAGTACATGTCTCTCTTTTCATACATGGCAATAGAATTTCTCAGACTGTCATTCATATAACCCATCAATAGTTCCCCTTTAAAGCCTGTTATTTGGGGATAGGATATTTTAGAGCTACTGTCTTCTAGGTTTGAAACCTTTCTGATAACTTCGTAATCTGCGTCATTTTTAACTGTGCTGCTCTTATGCAGGTTTTCTTGAGCATGTATAACGTTATTTTCAGTCTGGTTCATCACTACTTTAACCCCCGCAAAGGTTAACGCCGTAATTGTAAGAGCAGTTAATAAGGTAAGTTTTATTTTCATAGTAGTTCACTCCTTTTGTAATCTATTTTATATACTCAGTGCTTACTAAAATATTACTGATAATCTCAGTTGGGATAGTGAATTCAACAATTCCCATATACCCTGGGGCAACGTCATATTTATTAAAGGAAATTACTAACTTGTTTTCAGTATTTATATAGAAATTTTGATCTTTTGAAATTTTTTCAAAGGGCTTTATTGTACTTTTTTGCTCAATTCCTAAAACCCAATAGAATTTATTCTTATCTGCTTCATACTGTTCAACCATCTGCTTTTTAATATTATCGCTAATAATATTAATATAGCTTTCATCTTTAAATAAGCTTGGCAAGGAAATTAAGACTTCGTTCTTTTTATCTATTGTGTCATATTTAAATGTAGTTGATGATGAACCTACAGTATTTACTACATAACGGCCGATTGATAATATTGTATCAGTATCTGTTTTTACTACATATCCACTGTTTACTCCTAATTGACCACTATTGTTTTTCTTTAAAGACTCCATATTAGCTAAAAACTCTTCGTATAATTTTTTGTTTTCTTCAATATATTTTTTATTTAGGCTGCTTTCTAAAGTTTTATTATTTAGACCTTCTATGGAAGGAACTTTCATTTCAGCGTTGTAGGTATTTTCTTTTACTATATATTCTCTGAAAGTCAATACTTTTATAACATTTTTCATTATTGGTACAGCAGATAAAGTTTCAGCAAATACTGGACTAGTATTTATCAACACTGTGAATGCCATCAATGCAGCTGCAGCTGTGACACTTGTTTTGTAATACCTGTTTTTTCTTTTCTTAGTGTATATCATGCTGTTTTTTAATGCGTTTTCTACAACAAGATCCAATTCTTCTGGGATTGGTATATCCATATATTCCTTTTTTAATTGCTCTATATTATTATTTTTCATGTTTACGCCTCCATTTTTATTTCTAATGCTTCTAAAGATTTGTAAAGCCTGCTTTTTATGGTACTGATATTCTCATTTAGAATTTCAGCAATTTCATCTAGTTTCATGTCCTCAAAATACCTTAGGATTATTATGCTGCGGCAGTTTTCAGGTAGAGAATCCAGTGCTCTATGCAAGTCTATATCTGTATATTTATCAACTACCTTGAGATTGCAGTTTTTCAGAAATTCATCGTCTACTGTAACAACCTTTTTTTGTTTTCTCAGTAAATCTAATGAACAATTTATTACAATTCTATAAAACCAAGGATTAATATGATCAGGATCTTTTAGTGAATCAACTGATGATAAAGCCTTATAAATGGAATCTTGAACTACATCTAATGCATCATCAACATTTCTTACATAACTATACGCAAGCCTATAGTATCTTTCTTTATGAATAATAATATAATCGGCAATTTGCTTTACCAAGTTGTCTCTTTTCATTTTAAAAAATCAATCCCTTCATATGTATTAATTTCTCTCGCTGTCACGTGACATATTATAGACGCAGGGAGTGCATAAAAAAGTTTTAAACTTTTGAAGTTATTTAAAAAATTATTTATATTTTGTGATTGAAGAGACTTCCTATACGAAATCGAACATTAAAAAGGGGGATATAGTAAATTGAGTAAGTATAAGTTTAGAGAAAAACCTTAATTATAGCACAGAGCTTGTTTGTTGAATATGCAATTTTTTGTTGAAAGTCTTGCAAAAAATGCTCCAGTAACCACAGTGAAATATATTTTAAAACTGAGTAACTTGCTGAATATTAAAGAAAATTTAATCTAATTAAATGTAAACGTTAAAATTAAGAGAAAATGACGATTTTACATAATGAAAATTGTCTCATAAAATGAACTCATCAATAATGTCACTAAAATAAAAATAAGAGGTGAGTTTCATGGAAGTTGTTACGATTGGAGAAACCATGGTGCTTTTTAATCCAGATTCACCAGGTCCCCTGCGATATGCTCATAATTTCAACATGTCTATAGCTGGAGCGGAGTCAAATGTGGCTATAGCACTAGCTAGGCTTGAACACAATGTTGGATGGATGTCTAAAC
>JAQSYS010000312.1 GCA_029256005.1 Sedimentibacter sp. | reverse complement strand
CTCCCTCTTCCGTTTTCATGTCAAAATGCTGAAATGTTTGCATATTCAGCTATTAAGGAATTAAAAAAAATATCTGTCAATACAATTAGCTTTGGTTGTGAAATAGAAGATACAAATCTATTAACAGAAATTGCAAAGTTACAGCTGAGCAATTATTTTCACGATAGAATAAAACAAGAAGTTAAAATGGGAATATCATATCCGAATGCTTTATCTAATGTAATATGTGCTTCTTTAGGTGAAGAAGCTTTTTATGCAGCAAGCTCACCCAACAATGTTCTTGCAATTGAATACATTAAAAGCACAATAAAGCACAATTTAAACTGCAGCTTCGTACCGATTAAGCGTATAGGCAAAAATCATAACGACTTATCCTCTACGGGATATTATGACAGCGCCACAGCAATAAGAAAAATATTACAAAACTCTTCATTTGAAAATATTTCCGTTCCATTAAAAAGCAAGGCTAATCTAAATAAATTTTACGATGAGCATTCATCTTTCAATTGCTTTAACAACTATCTTGAATTATTGTATTATAAAATAATTGAACTGGGTTCAGAAGGCCTAAACAACATATATGAAGTTAAAGAAGGTTTAAATAATAAATTATACTCAAATGTCTTTAAGCACAACAGCATTGATGATTTAATAATGGCTCTTAAATCCAAGCGATACACATATTCAAAATTGAGGAGAATGCTATTAAATATATTATTGGGAATAACATATGATGACATAAAATATTTTATGTCGACTAATGAAAACAATTATATTAAAGTTCTTGCTTTTAATGATTTAGGCAGAAACATTATTAAGGAAGCCAAGAGTAATGGTACTACAGTAATCAATAGATTCTCTGACTACAAGAAATTTAATATTAATGCTGATGAGTTACCATTGTTTAAGTTGACAAATAAAGCAACAAATACATATTATATTCCTTTAAAAAATAAAAAGTTCAATGAAGAATATATAGCAAATGCTGTATATGTACAAAATATAAATATATAATATATCATAATAACCCTCATATAACAATAAAATGTGTTATGGGGGTCGTGTTATGTTTAAGAGAAATTTTATACCAATAATGGTACTTTTATTAATTTGCTTTTTTATAATAAAACCTGATACAGTATCTGAGGGAGCTTTTAACGGATTAAAAATATGGGTTACCAACATTGTACCATACTTGTTTCCTATGTCTGTATTGTCTAATATTTTACTGCAATATAACTTTTTGTACAGTTTATTTGATAGAATGTCCTTTATTTCAAATAAATTATTAAAAAATAAATTTGCACTCATACCACTTTTTATCAGCTTTGTTTCAGGTTATCCATCAGGAGCCATGACAGTAAATACTATGGCAAGCTACAACAGAATCAGTGAAAAGGAAGCCAATTATCTCACAATTTTTACAAATGACTGTAGCTTTCAGTTTATTGCAGGTGCTGTTTCATTTTCAATGCTAGGAGACTTTCATTTTTATAAATACATTGCTATTCCTCATATTATTGGAGCTGTTATATTAAGCTTTTTTATCGTTAATAAAGAATCTTCTCTAACCTCCTCTAAAAATGTAAGGTTGATAGCAATTCCTTTTCATAATGCATTTAGTGCAGCAATTTATAAATCTGTTACAGGAATTTTATCTGTTGGAGGAGTTATAATTATATTTTCGGTTTTTTCAAACTTTTTAAATGGCAGTTTGTCTTCAGCAGCAAATATGTTTTCCTTGAGCACCAACGTAAAAGACATAATTTATTCTTTATTAGTTGGTTCATTGGAAATTACTAATGGATGCAGCATAATATCCTCTTCTCTATTTGTACCTCTACAGACTAAATTGATAATTATTAACTTTCTCATAAGTTTTTCAGGAATGTCAGTGATATTTCAAACAATTGCTGTAATAAATGAATTTGATTTTGATATTAAAAATTATATATTTTATAAATTCATACACGGAATTATTTCTGCTTTGCTATGTATTGTTATGTTTAGTATTATATAATTAATATTGATAATGTTGGAAATAATAGATATAATGAATAAGGCCCTGATTTACCACAAGTCAGAACTAACAAATAAAACAGGTGATAAAATATGATTGATGTAACTTTAATAGGCACAGGCGGAATGATCCCGCTTCCCGATAGATATTTAGCTTCATGTTTAATAGAATACAACGGCAAATCAATTCTCATAGACTGTGGTGAAGGCACACAGATTTCTCTTCATAAGGGAAAATTAAGCATGAATAAAATAGAAACAATTTTGATAACGCACTGCCATGCTGATCATGTTGCTGGACTTCCAGGACTTTTACTTACAATTGGAAATCAAGGGCGTACTGAACCATTATATATATTTGCTCCTCGCGGAAGCACAAAATATCTCAACTCACTTTTGATAATATGTGGGTATTTGCCTTATGAAGTAAGAATATCTGAACTCCATGATTCAAAAGCTCAGGAATTCGAACAAATTGGCTTTAATATAACCTCTATACCTTTAAATCATCATATTAATTGTCTTGGCTACAGTCTTGAACTTAAGCTAAAGCCACGTTTCCTTCCAGAAAAGGCTAAAAGCCTTAATATTCCAGTGAATTTTTGGAAAAAATTACATTGTGGGGATATCATAAATGTAGATGGCAAGATATTTACACCTCAAATGGTTTTAGGCGAACCAAGAAAGCCTATAAAAATTTCCTATGTTACTGATACAAGACCTGTTAAGAACATAAAAGACATAATCAAATATTCCGACTTGTTCATATGCGAAGGTATGTATGGAGAGGATGATCAACTAGATAACGCAAAAGAAAAATTACACATGATATTTTCTGAAGCTGCTCTGATTGCTAAGGAAGCTGAAGTATATGAGATGTGGCTGACACATTTCAGCCCTTCAATGTCTAGACCTGAAGAGTTTATAAATTTTGCAAAAGCT
>JAQSYS010000311.1 GCA_029256005.1 Sedimentibacter sp. | reverse complement strand
AAAATAATAATATAAAATGCCTCAAAAAGGGGTATTTTATATATAAATAAAAGAAAACAAGAGGTATAGTTAGAAAATAAAGAATAGTCTTTAAAAACTGACTTTTTTATCAAAAATAGGGTATTGCCAATATATGTAATAACATATTATATTATCATCAATACAGATAAATATTGTGTGTAAATTGAAAATCAAAACTAAGAAGGAAGGACTGGTAAGATAAATATGTATAAATTATTTAAAGAGAAAACAATGAATTACAAATGGAATAAATGGATGGTATTTTTGAGAATGGATAAAGATTGGACAAAAAAGGAGGCTGCAGAAAGATGCTTAACAGACCGTAAGCTATACGGAAGTTGGGAAGGCGGAATACGCATTCCAAGTAAAATATCTCAAAAGAATATTGCAAAGGCCTTTGGAGTAAGGGTTGAAGATTTATTTGCAAGTATACATATGAAAAGTATAACTCTATTAATTATGTGCATTTCACTAATATAACAGGAGCTTCTTAATTCCTAAACTTCAGCTAAGGCATGTGAAAATAAATAGCAAATCAAAGATACGACGAATATTTAGAATTATACAAGGAAACAGGTTCTGATGATAGTGGGCTATCAGAGGATTCTGTTAATGTAGCATAATTCTAAATAGACTAGTATACTGACTAGTTATTTATTTGAAGATGCCTAATGCTTGTATGAGAAAATTTAATTCATATAAATTAATTTATATGAGATATTATGAGAAGTGTAATTATGGGACAATCTATTAAAAATGGGGACAATTCTAAATTTCCTAAGGTGGACATGGAAGCTTTAGTGAAAAGTGCTAAAGAGGGAAACAATGAAGCCATGGAGACAATTTTAAATAAATTCAATTATTTTATAATGAAACATGGGGCAAAATACATAATTCCCTCCCATGAATTTGAAGACCTTATACAACATGGATTCCTATCCATAATAAAAGCCGTACAGCTTTATAAACTTGGAAGCAACAATTTCACTACCTACTGCAACAATTCAATTATAAATAATTTCAAAGCCCTTTTAAAAGGCCATATAAAGCACTACAGAGAAATTCAAGATGAAAGCATTCTAGGTATCCAGGTATATGACTTCACCCTTGAAGACGAAGTTATTGCCCATGAAGAAACTAAAAGAGCTATAGCGGTATTAAATAGCTTTCCTGAAGAAGAAAAGCAAATAATATATGGAGTGTATATTCAAGATAAAACTCTAAAGGAAGTAGCTGCTACCTGTAATATTAAATATAGGCAAGCTGTTGAGCTAAAGAGAAAGGAACTGGAAAAGATAAGGGCAGCTGTGAGAAAGTAATTTTTTCTCACCCATTCCATTTTCTTTACCCCCGGAGTGTAAATTTTTCATCCTATCCTGCAAATTTGTTTCGTTCACAATTTGTTCACGGTTCTCGATGGTCTTAGCACTTGCTAATTCATTACATTTTCTACATTACTTAATAACTCTGAAACTGATTCTACTTTTCTAAATGGAGCATATTCACCATACACCCTTTTTACAGAATCATAGCTTACTCCACATAAAATTCCTAACTGATATCCTTTTCTTCTATTTTGTCTTATAATAGAAATTGCTTCTTTTCTAGTTGTTTCAAATATTGTGGTTCCCGAAGTTCCAGTTCTCCTTGCAAATAAATATACCTTTTGCATATTAATTACCTCCTATTCTTGGAAATACTATTTCATATAAATAATCTATAAACGTCATCTTTATTTCACTTGAAATTGATGGTAAATCATATAACCATTTTCTAAGCAATAAAGAGTATTCAACTAATTCCTTTGATGCAGTGGTCTAAAAAACAGAGCAATTGCTCTGTTACGTTACTGACTTTATTTCTATTTTTTCCACAGGTGACTGTCACCCGTCACTCCCGCTTTTTAACTAACTTGTATTTTTGATTTTTACTTGTTGGTTTACCTGGTAGCGTATATTGAATTATTTTCTTATTTAGTAAATTTTGTATACCCTTCTTTACATTCCCTGCTATTGATTTATAGCTCAAATCTAATGCTATCTGCTTTTTAGACAGTTCGGATTTCTTGAGTATTTTTATTATTTTTATTATTTTTATTTCAGTTTCATTTAATCCTAATGACCTTAGTCTTTCTAAATACATATCATCTTGGGCCTCATCTTGGGCCTCATCTTGTATTTTATTTTTCTCATCAAAATAAGGATTTATAGGTAACTGAACTAAAAATAACTTCTTTCTTCATCAGTGTCAAATACCGGATGTGGAGAATTATTTGTATGCATTGATTTTATTATTTTAGGTATTCCTGTAGATCTGCCTTCTGTTAATTTTAATTCTTTTAAAAACTCACCAATTCTTCTATTTCTATATCTCCTAGCTACAACTCTTCCAGAATCTATATCAGATCTTCTAATAGACTTATCTGGTCCAGGATAACTTATTATAACTATTTTTTCTAAATCTATTCTTACTTCTATTGGTTCTCTTATTTCATAACTTCTGTGATATACAGCATTCACTATAGATTCTTCAATTGCAGCATAGGGATAATTGAAAACTCTAATAGCTTCTGCTTGATTTGGTAGTTTTATAATCTTCTCTTTTATAACTGAATTTTTTATATACTTAAGAACATCTAATATTTGCTCATGTATAGGACCCGTAAAAGTTTTTTCTATAAAAACATCGTCAGCTGATGTTTTTTCAAAAGATACAAGTTCTATTTGACTCATAGGTATAAATTTTTGTGGGTTATCACTGAATATAAGAATTCCTATGTTCTTAGGTTTTTCATATTCATGTGAACCTTCAACAATATTCATTTGCCTACATAATGACTCTATTGATACATCATTTATACGTTCATACAAATCACTCTTAACATTACCTAGGTATTCTCTTATTAAATTAAATTTCAATTCAGATATTTCTGCATTATAACATACTCTATCGTCAAA
>JAQSYS010000310.1 GCA_029256005.1 Sedimentibacter sp. | reverse complement strand
TTTCCAAATTGAACTCTTTGTTTTACATATTTTATTGCTTCATCTAAAGCACTTTGTGCTACTCCTAATGCTTGAGCTGCGACACCTATTCTTCCTACTTCCAGTGTATTAAGTGCTATATTCATTCCTTTTCCTTCTTTACCAAGCAAGTTTTCTTTAGGAACTTTAACATTCTCAAAAATTAAATCTGCTGTTTCAGTAGCTCTTATGCCCATTTTATCTTCATGTGCTCCTACTGAGAAGCCTTCCCATTTTCTCTCAACTATAAATTCAGAAATTCCTTTAGTACCTTTGCCTTTTTCTGTTACCGCAGTTACTATTGCAAAATCACAAATTGGTGCATTTGTAATAAATGTCTTTCTTCCATTCAATATATAATAATCTCCGTCTAGCACAGCAGTTGTCTGAGTAGCACCAGCATCCGAACCTGCTCCGGGTTCTGTAAGTCCAAATGCACCTACATATTCACCTGATGCAAGAGGTTTAAGATACTTCTGCTTTTGCTCTTCTGTTCCATAATTTAATAAAGGAAGTGCAACCAATGAAGCACCAGCTGTTATATATGTTCCTGTAGATGCACATCTCCTGCTTATTTCCTCCATTATAATTGCATAAGATAAGTAGTCAACGCCTGCACCACCATATTCTTTTGGTATTGTGCTACTGATGTATTTATACTTTACAAGCTTATCAATCAGATCTTTTGGTAATTTTCCATCAAGTTCAAATTGTTTTGGTAAATCCTTCAGCTCTCTTTCAACAAAGTCTCTGACAGCTTTTCTTAATAATTCATGTTCCTTTTTGAGTATCATATTTCCTCCATTTAGCTTTAATAATATTAGAAATTTTTATAACATTTCTGCAAAAGTTTGAATCCTTGTTCTAATTTGCTCGAAGCTTTTACTTTGTTGATCAACTTCAATATATGTAGTAGGAATATTTTCTTTCTCAATATCCTTTTTAACTATAGGATAATCATATTCCTCAGGATCACAAAACTTCATCATCGCAAATACAACGCCATCAATTCCTTTTTTCTTTGCTTCATTTGATATCATTGAACCTCTTATTTTTTTAGGGTCATAAGCTAAAGAGCATCCTTCAATATCAGACCACTGCATTGCTAGTCTTTCAAGTGCTTCTTTACCTTCAGGAACATCCGTTCTGAACTGTCGGCTTTCATGAGCTAAATCATCTGCAACTATCCTAAGTTTATTTTCTTCAAAAATATCAAGAATCTCTTTCGAATCCAAAATTATTCCTGTTACTAATATTCTTTTTCCTTCATATTTTTCTTCAGGAAGAGACTTCAAAATATTGTTGATTTCTATAACCTTTTCTGTATGCTCATCCTTTCTCATGAAATATCCGCTTTTTATTACTACATTTCTACTGTAATTGTCAATTGTATTTGGTCTATTAGCAGCCAATGCAACGAATTCTCTCATTGTTTTTCTGTGCTCATTATAAACATCAATACTGTCAGTCAATTCTTTTTCTGTAATTGCTTTTCCTCTTATTTGCTCTATTCTGTTTTTTATATTTTCATATTCTGAAACTAGGTATTCTACACCTGCTTTTATTTTTCTGTTTTGCGGATGTACTAAAGAAATGTATGGAATATCTTTAATTGCTCTTTTCCAATTCTGTCCTAAGCAAATCAAAGTATCACACATTCCAGGTATTATCACTGCAGACAAATCCTTGTATGAACCATTGAGCCCTAATTCCATGCATGATTGCATTATTGAGCAGCAAAAAGCCGGAAAATATTCTTTTGAAAGATTTAAGTTAATATTTCCTCCCCAAATTCCTACAGGTAACATTCCTGCTGCATACACAATTTCTTCAGGAGTATATACTGGAAAACATCCTATGGCTGAATTTCCTGTTTTTAACTTGAATTCTGCTACAGCCTCAGCAGGATTATTTGCAATTCTCTCAAGAAAAGCTATTTTAGAATTAATGTTGCTCACTGTTATTTTCCTCCTTTTCTAGCATCCATAACTTCTACCAAACCTTGAAGTCTTGTCTCAAACTGTGCCTTAGCAAATCCTCTCGGGTCAGCTTGATCGCCATCAAATCCGGCATATGGTATTTTTGTTTCGTCATAAACCATTCTCGACATTTCGTATTGAATGAAGCTCATAAGTTTACAACTTCTGTTCATGTGATAAAAAGCACCATCACAATTACCTTCTTTTAATGAATCTATCCTATATTTAGCCATTCTTTCTATATTCACGTTATTGAACATACTGCTATAAGCTCTTGCCATGCCATCTAAATCATTAACTTCATATTCCAATGCCCAAGCATGAGGATATACACTTCCTGTCATATTCACGCCATATTGTGACAGTGATCTCATCTTATATCCTATATATGGCCAACATGGAATGCCTTCCATCATAATCCTATACTTTTCTTCTCCTCTAAAAGAAGTTGCGTTATTCTTTATATTTTCTTTCAATTCTGAAACTAGTAATTCAAATGCTTCTGTGGTTTCTTTTTTCCCTCTGTAACAAACTATAACCGACATATATGTAAACAAATCAAATCCATTCATAGGAGAGGGATATGAATTTGATGGTAGACTCATGGAGTATTTCCAGAGCTGCCCGTTTTTAGCTGAAATTTTCATAACTTCTTCTAATTTTTTCGGATCGAATTTTTTACCTGAAATTTGTTCAAGCTGTTTTATTGCATTATCAAATTGTGCTCTAATATACTTAATTCTGCTTTCTGTTACATAATCTTCATTGTTGAATGTGGTATCTATCATAATTAATGGTATATCCAACTCTTTTGCAATATTTTCATACCATTTAATTACTTGGTTACATATATTATTGCAGCAACATAAAAAATCTGGTTTTGGCATATTTAGATTTTCAGAACTGCCTTTTTCTAATAATCCAAAATTTGTTCTTGCATATGCACATAAATCTATTGAATATCCCACTGACTCAGAAGCC